>JALRDR010000187.1 GCA_023262145.1 Planctomycetaceae bacterium
GGATCTGAGCGATCAGGCACTTGAGCAACTTGCGGGTTGCCTGCTGGACGAATCTCTGCCGCCACGGCTGCGCGCTGAGGGATACTTCTTCGCCGGTTGTCTCTGGCTGGAACAATCAAACGGTGCGGCGGCAGGAACTGCGATGCAGGAGAGTTTTCGTTGTTTGCCGGATGAGCCGCGATTGGGTTTGATTCGGATATATCTGAGCAGATTGCTCTCGAAAAAGAAAAATTAGTGTTAAATACCGGATAGAGTGCTGATCTTTTTCAGAACGGCTCCAAATCTGATTGACTGGTTGTGTTCGGTTTCTGACAATCCCTCCGCGCGGCCGTCAGGAGGCTGCCTGTATTCTTACATCGTACCTTAAGACAGGAGGTAGCCGACCAATGTCATTCAAAGATCCGATCCATGGGCGTCGAATCCGCGGGTTCACGCTCATTGAATTGCTGGTGGTGATTGCGATCATTGCCATTCTTGTTGCGCTGTTGCTTCCTGCTGTCCAGCAGGCTCGTGAGGCAGCCCGCCGCACGCAGTGCCGCAACAATCTGAAGCAACTGGGAATTGCGCTCCACAACTACCATGACACTCACGGGATGTTCCCGTCCAACGGTGTTGCGGGAACGACAGAAGCCGTTGGCGGTCGTTATAACCAGTCGTGGCTGTCCTGGAGCGGGCTGGCAATGCTGCTGCCCTACATTGAGCAGTCCAACGTCTACAACCGAATCGACTGGAACTACCGCTGGGACAACAATAACGGCGGCACTGTGAACAACACCATGGCACGAACACGCATCCCTGCGTTTCTGTGCCCCAGTGATCCCGGTTCAGGTGCCACCTACACTGCCAACATGGGACCGACATCCTATGGAATGTCAGCCGGTCCGGCATCGAACTGGTCCATGCGAACCAACAATCCTGGTTTCTCCACCCTGTATAAGGGTTCAAAGATTCGGGACATTACGGACGGAACCAGCAATACGATTTCCATGTCAGAGATGCAGATTGGTGTGAATACTGGTTCCTACGGCGTTGGCACCACTCCACGGAAGGCATGGCACCGCGTAGTCGTGGGCAACCGCCTGCAGTGGGCCAACAACACGAATGGACGCAACTGGAATTCGCGTGATGCGAGTCACATCGCCGCCATCAATGCCTACTACAGCACTTGCCTCTCGATGTACGATTCGGGTGCCGGGTGGAATGGTTCCAGTGACGAGCAGGGACGTTTCTGGGCCTCCGGACGCGTGTACTGGGGCCCCTGGCACACCACTCTGATCGGGCCGAATGCAGGACCATCATGTGACGTTGATACTTCGGTGACGGATATGGATCTCAAGGAGCCCAGCAGTTACCACACCGGTGGCGTACTGGTACTGCTCGCCGACGGATCTGCTCGATTTGTCAGTGAGAGCATCGATCAGGCGACATGGATGGCTGCAGGTTCAATCAGCAACGGCGAAACGCTTGGCGAATGGTAGGCTTGATGCCACAGCGAAAAGACCGGCTGATGCTTCATCAGACAGACGCACAGTGTCGATGGACCCTGTGCGTTTTTCTTTGCAAGCGTTGCCACGTCGGACTGGGATGATCTGCAGGTGACAACCTGCGACTGTCAACGAATCAAAGTCAGCCCGTTCACTCAGCACTGCCTTCCAGTCGAAAGCCCATACGGGATCCGTCGTGTCGCTTCTTTGGCTGACAGACTTGCTGTGTGCTGCGGTTGGGCAGAAAGCGATCACTGCATCTCGTATGCAGTGTGTATGAAGTAACGCATTCGGCACCATGATGAAGTGACTTTTCGGAAAGCCAGCCGGCAGCGCGCCGGATTCGAGCGGCGTTTCATTGGTTCTGCAGCACTGCATCAGGCAGGCCGCAAAGGAATCAGTGAGAAAAAAAATGCGTCGCCTGCGGTGCTCTGCAGAGAAATCCGCAGCGAATACTGCCACAGCGGGAGTGCTGGTTGTATCACCGTTGCAGTATGCGTTAGGATCAGTTTTCATCAATCGCCATCCTGCTGTTCAGGGCGATGCACATTCTTTCAAACACTTCATTCAGGAGAGAAACATGACAAAAACCATTTCGTGGTTGCTGTCTCTGATGATGATCTGCACCTTTGGCCTCGTTGGATGCGGCGGTCCCGGCGGTAGTGAGGGCGATACCAACGATCCGGCGACCGCAGGAAGCGACGACGAGCAGATGCAGGACGAGTCAGGGGATATGCAAATGCTCAATGAGACCGAGGACATGGAATAGTCACCACTGCTGACAGTTTTCCGCCATCGGATTCAGAACTTGAACCACGTGGACACTTCGTTGTGCACGTGGTTTTTTTGTGCACGGAATAGCGGGATGAGTTTTCAGAAGAGGTAGTCACCGAGAAGACGCACTTTCCTGCAGGAATTGGAATCCGGAAGCCCCTGATGCAACTGTAGGCCGGACCAGGGAACGCAGTGACGCAGATCCGGCAAAGCGGCTGTCGCAACGCCCCCGGGTACCACAGGTATGTCGCCAGTGTGCAATCACCGATTTGCATCCCTGACGTAGGCCGGACCCAGGAACGCAGTGACGTTGATCTGACAATGCTGCCTCGCAGCAACCGCCTCGCGTCATTCCGTCAACCCGTGTCCCTCCGTCATCCCGTGTCCCTCCGTCATCCGGTGCCACTCCGTCATCCGGTGTCACTCCGTCATCCTCGCGAATGCCGTCGACCGGCCGTTCCGTCATCCACGCGAACGCGGGGATGCAGTACGTCTCTGCCTTGATGAGCGGCATGTGTGCACAACCTGGTGGAATTCCCCTGGATTCCCGCCTGCGCGGGAATGACGTTATCGTGCAGCGGCAATGCCGTAACCCCGTGCCTTCGACGTCGCGATCGAGCAACGATAGCGCAAAGATTCCGCATCACACATTCACTTGTGGTTGTATTTCAGGCGTCCGGTTGGAGCGCGCGAATGCGCGGTGATATCGACTATCACTGATTCAGGAGTTGCACAGGATGCTCCAATTTTGCCACTCGTTGCAGCTCTGCTTCGCTGATCTGATCAGCCCTGTTAACAGCCGCAATTAGCGCGCAATTACCACATTGTAAACCGCGCGCGCACCGCGCCGCGAATGGCAAAAATTCACGGTGAGAGAACAATTTTGTTGTCGTGTTAAATAGTCGTCGTCACCAGCCTTCTGCGGAATTGACGCCATTGTCTGCGCGTTGATCTGCTCAGGAGTGACTCATGAAACGCTTCTATATCCCGCTGATGTTTTTACTGTGTGGTCTTGGTCAGGTGCGTGGCGGCATTGTCATGAATCCGGAAAACGGGCATCACTACGACTATGTTCGCAGCGCGATGAACTGGGCTGCCGCAAATGCGGCAGCGACAGCCAGCTCGTACAACGGAGTTCAAGGCCACCTGGCGACCATCACCAGCGCGAGCGAGAATCTGTTCATCACCAATGCCTTTGGTGGTACGACGATCGACATGCTCTGGATTGGCGGATATCAGCCCGCTGGTTCTCCGGAACCTGCTGGAGGCTGGTCATGGGTTACAGGAGAGTCCTTTGTCTACGACAACTGGTTCCCACCATCTGAGCCAAATAATCTTGGTGATCAGGACAGAATCATGTTCGCTCACCTCGTACTTGACGACGGCAAAGCGTGGGATGACTTCATCGGGGGAAATAATGGAGCGGGCTATGTTGTCGAATACGATACACCTCTTCCCCCATCGGTGCCCGAACCCAGCAGCGTGACGCTCTTGCTTGCTGGCGCGTTGGGGTTTGGCTGCCACCGCTGGCGTAAGACTGCCGTGCGGCAATCTGCCTGCCAGAGTTTCCGTCGCTTCTTGCTCGTACTCCTGGTCTTGAATTTTAATGTCACCGTTGGCAAGAGCGGAATCGTTGTCAACTCGTATGATCCTGCAGTATTCGACCAGAATACAGCGGCGACGGATGCCGCACTGGACATCTCTGGGTTTGCGATTGAGGACTTTGAAGATACGACGCAGAGAACGGGGCTGACTTACGGGTTCGGCTGTCCTGCGTCCGGCCCGTTCACATCGCTGCCTGCGACCTTTAATGGAATCGGGGTTGCTCAGAGCCCCTCCCCTTTCCAAACGCTCTTCGTAACAACTCGCGCGCGAACCGATTCCGGAAGTACCGAAACAGCATCGCTTTACGATAGTTCGAGTCCTTTACGGTGGCTCGGAGGTAACCAGCTCTCCTCGAACTATTTTGAACGGGGTGAACAGCAGGCGCGACATCGACCCGGATGAAGGTCTGCGGAAACTTTGCGGCCCAGCAGTGGGCAGAGCGTCGGGCGGGCCCTTCAGGAGCCCCTCGACCGGCTGCGGACGGCGTCCCAGCGGTGTATCAATAGTTTTAAACAACCGCTGAAAACCGCTGATTTCGCGGGAGTTTTATCACGATGGGGCGCGTCTTCCAGCCACTCCTCTTTCTGCTCGCACGCTGCACCCGCAACGAGCTGATTCGGCAGATCGAATGGCTCAAAGCCGAAAACGAAATGCTGCGAAACGGGTCGACAAGAATCGGATCTTCGAGGACCAGGAAGAGAAGTCCCGGCTGATGAAACTGGGAAAGGCGATCGGAAGCGACCTGAAGCACATCATCAACATCGTCTCGTAAAGCATGTACCTCAGCTGGCTGCGGAAAGACCGTGAGGGCCACACGCCGAAGAAGAGGGGCCGGCCTCGCACAACGGAATCGATTTGCAACCTGATCGTGAAGGTCGCATCGGAGACTGGCTGGGGTTATACCCGCGTGATGGGAGAGATCAGGAAGCTCGGTCTGAAGCCGCCGTCACGAAACACGGTCAAACGTGTGATGAAAGCGAACGACCTCGATCCCGGTCCGGATCGTGGCCCCGACGGCTGGCAGAAGTTCCTGAAGCGGCATGCGGAAACGCTGTACCAGTGCGATTTCTTCTCGAAGCGGATCGTGACGAAGTTCGGCCTGCAGCAGTATTTCGTGCTCGTGTTCCTGCACCTCGGCAGCCGCAGGGGCTATGTGACGAAATGCACGCGAAAGCCGAATGCCCCATGGATGAAGGAGCAGGCAAAGAAATTTGTGGAGCACGTGAAAGCCGACGGACAGGAGGTCACGCTTCTGCTCCGTGATCGCGACGGGATCTACCGATCTGGATTCGACAAGGTGTTCCGCGACGTCGGCATCAAGGTGAAGAACAACAGCGTCCGTGCGTCCAACCTGCAGACGCACATCGAGCGGTTCATCCAGAGTCTGCAGCAGGAAGCGCTGGACCACTTCATCGTGTTCGGCGAGAAGCACTTCGCCTGCTTGATCTCAGAGTACGTCGAGCATTACCACAATGAACGACCGCACCAGGCAATGGGCAACGTTCCGCTCACGGGAGACTGGCCCGAGGCGAAAGACGATCCGTCAGACACGATCCCGATCGAATGCAGGACGAGGCTGGGCGGACTGTTCCGGGACTACGAACGGCGTGCCGCATAGTGCAACCCTGAAGGTCCATACGACGCTCGCGGACATCTGCCGCCGACGATGGAGGCTGAACCGGAGGAGCGGACGACCATTCGCCGTGCCGAATTGGTCTGCAACATGCGGCGGGGGCGGGCGCTGAAGTCGTATTCACGAAGGGCGGCTTAAAATTCTCTAATTCGCCGTCCGCCGTTCGTTCGATTGCCAGGTTTTGCTTTTCGCTGGCCTTGACCTCGGCGAATTGCGTTGGGGTCGAATGAGGGATTTGGCTCAGATGGAAGCGGGGCGTTCAGCGAGGATTGCCAGTTGGTCAGCAGTCTGAGCATCTGGTTAGTCCTGTCTTTGTTTGCCTGTGCAAGGTTTCTGGACTCACCGGGATCGTCGTGCAGATTAAACAGTTCCACCGACTGGTTCTCGAATTTCTGAATGAGCTTCCAGTCCCCCGCGCGGACAGCGCTAGACGGTTCTCCGCGGCCGATGTAACAGGGGAAATGCCAGTAGACTGCTTCGCGGTTGAAGTCTCCTGATCGGTTCAGTAAGGGAACCAGACTCACGCCATCGATCGGTTGCTGGGCCGGCAGGGTCGCACTCGCCAGTTCCGCCAGCGTTGGATAGAAGTCCATGCTGAGCACTGGCTCGTCGCACGTCCGACCGGGATTCTCGACGCGGCTCCCCCAGACTGCACAGGGAACACGGATGCCACCTTCGTACAATGCTCCTTTGCTGCCGTTGAGTGGTGCGACGTACTGCGGTGTGCCGCCGTTGTCGCTGGTGAAGACGACGAGCGTGTTGTCCGCCAGTTGCTGCCGTTCGAGATGAGCCAACAGTCGACCGACGTTCTGGTCAACCGCTTCGATCATCGCGGCGTACACCGGATCATCGCCGTCTAACATCGGCATACAAAGGATGCGTTGTAGATATTCTTGATACTGGAATATACTGCTCAACAATTGACGCTTATGAATGGAAGTTGGTTTTAAATCCAACAATTGGCGGCACTTTTACTTTTTCTGATATAACAAATTCTCCATTACAAAGCGGCGTTGGAAACGGATCAACAAACACAGCTTCTGGAGGCACTGTCGTCGCTGGAGGATATGGAACATCTAAAACAGCAGCAGACACAAATGCGCTTAAAAGCTTATTAAAACTTGGAAGCTC
>JALRDR010000654.1 GCA_023262145.1 Planctomycetaceae bacterium
TGGACAGCGGTTGTGCCGATCTCGCTTCTGATGCTGCTTCCGGCGGCGCTGTTGGAGGACAGTCTGGAGTGGCTGGTTGCCTGGTTTACACTACCGATTGTGGGGGAGGATATGGTGGAGGCTGCCTCGTCAGGTGAAGCCGAAGAGGACATGCGCAACTGGTTACGAGAGCTCTGGAATCGCTGGGTCTCTGGCATCGAGCCTCAGAGAAGTCTCCCCCTGCGGATTTGGCAGGAAAACGGAGAGTTCATCGGGGTGACCCGTCCGCTTGTCAACGCGGTTACCGAGTGGCGATTCAGCAGAAGTTTTCAAGCATTAAAACTCGGTTCCGTCGGATTCATTTTTCTGTTGATCATTTCGTCGCTGCAGTATCTGAATGCGTCTGGCAGGGAGTCACAGATTGCTCGACTGCAAAGTCTGTTGGATTTACAGGCAGCTGACGGTAACTCAGCAGTCAGAGATGTTGCATTTCGTGGTCTGCGGTATCTGCAGCCTGGTAATGTTCGTGCTGCGTTTGACTATGTGGAATTCCTGCTCGAGGAGGATCGCGCAGACGATGCCACCACGATCGTTACACAGCTTTGCAGTCTTGGACAGAACGGTGTTGCCGAGGCTCATCTGTGGCTGGTACGACGTTCCCTTAGCGGGGAACTTGTGCCTGCGCTTACGATTGAGCAGCGGAAGGAACACCTTGATAAAGCCAATATGACACTCGGGAAGAGTGCGGAGATTCAGCGGCTGCTGGCCGACGTATATTTTGAGCTCAGGGAGTATTCGCTCGCACACAAGTACATCGTTCGGTTCGGTGAACTCGCACCGGCCAAGCTACTCTCTCGGTTTGCCTTTGAGCTGAAGATCAATCGATTTGATCGCGAAGGGGCTGAGTTCAACAGCTTTCTTTCCGCTCTGGAGCAAGCACAGCGAGCCAACCCCGACGATAATGAACTGACGATGCAGCTGTTTGATGCCTATATTCTGGCGACCCGCTGGAATGATGGCATTCTGCTGCTGCAGGGAAATTTGGCTGTTTCAGAGGACCCGGGTCTGCAAAAGCGATACGGCGGTGCACTGCTGCTCGCCATCCAGGCGATTCTGTATCAGGGATCGTACGACGGTTTTCGGGTACAGGTACTGCTCAACGATATCATTCATCGGGCACCGGACACGCCCGGGCTGTTCGAAACGGTCATTGAAGCATTTCGAGGTGGATGCCGTTTTGAATCTCAGACGCTGAGTGAACTTTATGCCAGTGTTCAGGCTGCTGACGCCGCTGCGAACAATCTCTCAGCTGGCCCGATTAAGCTGGCAATTGTGCAGCTGATGACTGCAGTGTCGGAAGGGGAGCAGTTTGTAGTACCGGACAGTCTTCCGCTGCATCCGCTCTCCGGTGAATATCTGCAGCTGCTGAAGTGGACTGGGAATGCTGCCGCAGCACATTTGCTGGCCGAGCAGCAACTGGAACTGCTCCGAAACGATTCTGAGTGGTCCGTTGAGCAGCAGATTCGGTATGAAGTTCTGTTGCTGACGGTGCTGGATCGTTCTGGTGAAGCGAAGATGTTACTTGATGACCGTGGACGCAGTGTTCTCTCGGCTGAGAAGTTGCAATCGATCTACAATCGCGTTGACAATCTGGCATTCGACGCCGTCAACAAAAACACCTCGTCCGACCCACGAATGAAGAAGCGGTTGCCGGAGTTTTCCAGCGAGTCAGAAGCAATGGCGGTCATCGGGGGACTGCGTCGTTCCTCCGGGGAAGTGCGAGCTCGTCTCGGTATCGCAGATCGGCTTTGCCGGATCATAATCGC
>JALRDR010000860.1 GCA_023262145.1 Planctomycetaceae bacterium
CGACTTGCCGTCTTCCGGCAGATCCGCTTCCCGCAGCGCCTCGCGAACTTCCTCCTCCGTCGCACCGTCGAATACAGGACACACTGCTCGATAGCCAAGCTTTCCGGCAGCCCAGCCAAGGTGCGTCTCCAGAATCTGGCCGACGTTCATACGGCTGGGTACGCCAAGCGGATTCAGGATGATGTCCACAGGAGTACCATCTTCGAGGAAAGGCATGTCCTCGATCGGGAGCACCTTGGAGATCACCCCCTTATTCCCGTGCCGACCAGCCATCTTGTCACCGACGGAAATCTGCCGCTTCGACGCAACGTAAACCTTCACCATCTGGAGCACTCCGCTGGGGAGTTCGTCCCCACGTTTCATGCTGTTCACCCGATGATCCTCTGCGTCAATTACATCCTCGACAGTAATCCAGCTGTCGTTGAAGGCCCGTCGAGCTGCTGTCTTCTTCTGCGGAGTTCGAATGTCCATTTCCTCGAAATGACCGCGGAAACGACGAGCAAAGTCGGCAACCACAGCTGCGTCATCAACACTGATCAGCTCACGGCCGTCAGCGTCAACCACGGCCTGGCCAAGTACTTCCTGGAAGTCCCCGAGAAATGTCTGGAACGCTGCAGCAATCTTCTTGTCCGCTTCGCTCTCGGCCTTCTTGAGCCCCTCCTCAAACCGCTTTCGCTCGACGTCAGAAAGACTCATCCGGCGAGAGAAGACCTCGGTGTGAATGACGATCCCACTGACACCGCTGGGGACCTCGAGACTCTCATTCTTCACATCCTCGCCGGCACGACCAAAGATTGCATGCAGGAGCTTCTCTTCAGGAGTCAACTCTGACTTGGCCTTTGGAGATACCTTGCCAACCAGAATATCACCCGGGCTGACCCTCGTGCCAACCTTGACCACACCGGTCTCGTCAAGATGCCGCAGTGCCTTCTCACTGACATTGGGAATATCGCGAGTAAACTCTTCGCGTCCCAGCTTTGTCTCACGAATCTCCACGTCGTACTCGTCGAGGTGGATGGATGTGTAGACGTCCTCCTTCACCAGACGCTCGGAAAGAATAATCGCGTCCTCGAAGTTGTAACCCTGCCACGACATAAAGGCCACAAGCACGTTGCGTCCCAGAGCGAGAGAGCCATTTCGAGTTGCGGCACTGTCACACAGTATCTGCCCCTCCTTCACCTTGTCTCCCACACGTACGATTGGCTTCTGATTCAGACAGGTTCGCTCATTCAGACGAGTATATTTTCGCAGCGGAAAACGACGGCCGTCGATCTCAACACAGTCGCCGTCCACGTAGGTCACTCGACCACTTTTTTCCGCTCGGAGCACCATGCCGGAATTCTGAGCAACGAACGCCTCCATGCCCGTACCAACCACAGGCCGCTCGGAGATGAGCAGCGGAACAGCCTGCCGCTGCATGTTGGAACCCATCAGAGCACGGTTCGCGTCGTCATGCTCAAGGAAGGGAATCAGACCAGCCGAAACACCGACCATCTGACACGGTGCCACGTCGATGTACTGCACCTGATCACGACTGATCCAGACCACGTCACTCTTGAATCGCGCGAGAATACGGTCATCGGCAATCGCCCCGTCCGCAACACGTGTATCCGCAGGACACACAAATGCAGACGACTCCTCGTCAGCTCGGAGCCAGACAACCTCATCGGTCACCTTCGATTCCCGAACAACGCGATACGGTGAAACCAGAAAGCCGTAGTCGTCCACTCGGGAATAAATACTCAGACTGCTGATCAGACCAATGTTGGTTCCTTCAGGCGTCTCAATCGGACAGATACGACCGTAGTGAGAAATGTGGACGTCACGCACCTCAAATCCGGCTCGCTTCCGGTTCAGACCGCCGGGGCCGAGCGCACTCAGACGCCGCTCATGAGTGAGCATTGAGAGCGGATTTGTCTGGTCAACAACCTGCGAGAGCTCACTGCGACCGTAGAAAAAGTCAATCGCAGCCGAAACACTCTTCGGATTGATCAGCGTGCGGGGAGTCATCGTCTCGACTTCCTTCACACTCATCCGCTCCTGCACTGTGCGGCGCAGCTTCAGGAACCCTTTGCGAATCTCGTCTGCGCCGAGCTCATCGATCGTTCGCAAACGGCGATTCCCAAGATTGTCGATATCGTCGATCTGAGCCGACCCGTCACGTAAACGGAGTCGCACGATATAACGAATGGCGTTGACAAAATCTGCAGGATTCAGCGTCATCTCCTCGTCGGAAACGTCCTGCTGGAACTTGCGATTTATGCGGAACCGCCCGACACGGCCAAGTCGATAGCGATTCACATCAAAGAACTTTTCACGGAACAAGTCAGCCGCCTTGTCCAGGTTCGGCGGATTTCCGGGGCGCAGACGCTGGTAGATCTTGAGCAATGCATCCTCGTGCGTCGAAGTGCTGTCTTCCGCCAGAGTCTTCAGAACCAGCTGATCGCCCACATCCTTCTTCGCAATCAGCTCAACCGACTTCAGACCACTGCCAATTAACTCCTCGGCAATCGTGTCAGTGACCTCGCTTCCGGCATCAACAATAATCTCTCCAGCACGCTCATGCACAGCCGGGAATACGACATCCTCCACAGAAAATGCCCCAATCAGCTCTTCTGCGGTGGTCTTCGCGGAAAGCTTCTGAGTCGAAGTCGTGTAGAACAGACGCAGAATGTCCGCGCTGGATGAATGCTCTGAAGACATGGCACGCAGCAATGTCAACGCGGAAAACTTTCCGCTCTGATCGATGCGCACACCAATCGCTTCACGCTTGCTGACCAGAAGCTCAATCCAGCTGCCTCGCTCCGGAATGATACGACAGCTGTGAGTCTTGCGGTCACTGCCGGCACTCTCCTCAGCCATCACAAAATCAACGCCCGGAGAACGATGCAGCTGGCTGACAACAACTCGCTCAGCACCATTGATGATGAACTCCCCGCCACCAATCATGATGGGGATGTCACCGAGGTACACCTCTTCCTCAACCGGCTCCTGCTTCGTCAGTCGGAGGTATACCCGAAACGGCATGCCGTAAGTGAGCCGCAGTTGCCGACACTCAGCCGGTGAATAACGCGGCTTCCCCAGTTCGTAGCGCAGATACTCGAGCCGGAACTCTCCGTTGAAACTCTCAATCGGAAACACCTCGCGGAGTATCGACTCAAGACCAATGTCAAGTCGGTCCCGACTGGGCACGTCGGCCTGCAAAAACCGCGCATATGATGCCGTCTGAATCTGCGTCAACCCGGAGATCTCGTACTCCGACTTGATTGATCCGAAATTGCGAACAGTATCCTGGTCGATGGTACGAACGGACGGTACCGGCATGCGAAACCCTGCCTTAGATTTCAAAACCCTGACCAGCCAACTCCACCGCCTGCTGCGGAAGAACGTCGCGCCGGTCGAAAACAGCGAACCTGACCTCACATCAGTTCGCACCCAATCGCCATCTGCCAGAACACTCCGCCCGGATACCAACAGCACCCTGACTGAATCTTACTGACCGACTGCTCAACACTCTGCTCAACACGAGCCTGGTTGTAACGGATGCCGTCACACAGCATCCCGAAACACAGAATCCCGAAACACAACTACCTACGGTCCGGGACCTCAGCCGCAAACAACGCAACCTGCGAACGCCGCCGCAAGAATCCCTGCTCAACACACACCGTCAGGCTTACGCACACCCCGCGGCCATAGATTCATCTGCAGCCGCAGTCCTAAGGGCCACATTACCGCCGCACTGTTACTGCAGCCTGTCACAACGAATCCGCCCACCGGTCAACCCGGCAGTTCGCTCATTTGAACAGCCCCCCGGAACAGCCCACCGGATGAGCCCACCGGATCCGAGCGAACGGGAGACGAATCCGCAACCAACCCGTTGCAAAAGTCAGCGATGGAGCAGACCTGATCCACCGGACTCACACCAACGTCACGCCGGCATCATAGCAGCAGCACGTCAATCGGCAAAACCTGCCGAACCCTCCCACTACTCCTGAACCCCGGAACTCCCCTGATCGGGAACCCGCACGCTGGTAGTACTCGGAGCGCGCGACGAAAGGCACCTGCCGACTAACCAGCAGCTGCCTGCCTGCAAAAAGTGAAATTCTCCCGGCCCAAGAGCGATGCTGGACACGTGGCCTCGAACCCTGTGTTGAGTAACACTTGAACTTTCCCAGGCAGAAATCGTTCCCCCCCGGAACTGCAATCACCGGGAAAGACCAGAAGGTCTTACCCGGCTCTCGCAAACGAAAAGCTCTGCTACACGACGCAAGGTATCACTTCAGCTCAACCTTACCGCCAGCTTCTTCAACCTCTGCCTTCAGCTTCTCAGCATCTTCCTTGGAGAGGCCTTCCTTGAGCGGCTTGGGAGCGCCCTCGACAAGCTCCTTGGCTTCCTTAAGCCCGAGCCCGGTAGCACCACGGACCACCTTGATGACTGCGATCTTCTTGGCGTCATCAAAACCAGCCAGAATCACGTCGAATTCTGACTTCTCTTCTACGGCAGCCTCGGCCGCAGGAGCTGCAGCGACCATGACTGCTCCGCCACCAGCAGGCTCAATACCGTGGACTTCCTTGAGATAATCCACAACCTTCTTGGCGTCCAGCAGGGTCAAACCAACAATTCGGTCGCCCAGTTCCTTTGTTGCATCATCAAACTCAGTGGCTGCTTCCGCAGACATGACCAAACCTTTCTCTATTCAGTGACAAGCTTCAGAGTAACAAGCTTCTCGTAAAGCACTCTTAAAAAACCAATTCTGCCGAGGGAGTCCAAACGAAACTCAATTACTCGCCAGACTCCTTCTCCGACAATGTCTTCAAGGCACCAGCCAGTCGCCCACCAGGACTCTGCAGACAACCTGCAAGCTGAGCAGCAGGTGCCAACATGAGCCCAGCGAGTTCACCGATTGTCTCGAGCCGACCTTTGCTCTTGCTGAGCATCTCTACGCCGCCGGCGTCCAGGGCCTGACCTTCGACAGTCCCACCCTTGATCGCCAACGCTGGCAGTTCACCCGCCCAGCGAGAAATGCATCTCGCCAGAGCAACGATGTCTTCGGAACCCCATACCAGAGTACTGGGGCCGGAAAGCAGGTGATCCAGACCCTCAACACCGCGATCGCTGAGCGCCTTTGCTGCAAACGAATTCCGGACGGTGAGCGCCGACACGTTGTCAGCACGCAAACCAAGCCGAAATCTGTTGGCACTGATTGCATCGACCTTTGACACGTCAATGACAATGAATTCCTTGGTCTCGCCAATGCGATCGCTGATCGCCGCGATTTCCAGTTCCTTGATCTGACGACTCATGTCTCACCCAATCAAACTTAAAACGATGTATCTGTACCCGACGGCCGCGGCGAACGAATCAGATGGCTACCGAAATGGAAGGCATCATCGTCGCCGACAACACCATCCCTCGCAGGTATACACCCTTCGACGAGTTTGGCTTCAGACTTCGAATGTACGCCAGCAGAGACTCAATGTTCTCGGAGAGCAGTTGCTCGTCAAACGACATCTTCCCCACAATGCAATGCAGGTTAGACCCGTTGTCGACACGAAACTCCACCTTCCCGGCCTTGTATTCCTTTACCGCAGTAGCGACGTCCTGAGTCACCGTGCCGGCACGTGGACTGGGCATCAATCCACGCGGACCAAGCACGCGGCCAAGCGGACCAACAACACCCATCATGTCGGGCGTCGCGATGCATACGTCAAAGTCCAGCCAGCCATCTTTAATCCGGTCCGCCAGTTCCTTGCCGCCCACATGGTCGGCACCTGCACTCTTCGCGACTGCCACGTTTTCACCCTGAGCAAAAACGAGGACTCGCTGAGCTTTTCCGATTCCGTGCGGCAGTACGATGGAGCCTCGTACAATCTGATCTGCCTGGCGAGGATCCACGCCCAGCCGAACCGCGATCTCAACGGTCTGGTCAAACCCACACCGCCGAATGCCTTTCGGCAGAGCATCCTCGAGAGACTTGAGCGCCTTCACGGCCTGAGCAAGCTCCAACGTTCCCAGCTCCGCAGACTTCTTCTGCAGACTCTTCATTCGCTTTGACTGACCAGACATACTCAACACCCGAATTCTTCAGGAGATGGACCAAACCCACGCGTCAGCAACAATCAGCCGACGACTTCGATACCCATGCTGCGAGCTGTACCGGCGATCATCTTGATTGCCTGTTCCACGCTCGAAGCGTTCAGATCCTCATACTTCCTCTTCGCAATCTGCTCCAGCTGACTACGGCTGACGGTGCCAACCTTCTTCGCCAGCGGGCTTCCGGAGCCCTTCGCAATTCCCGCTGCCTGCTTCAAAAGAACGGCAGCCGGGGGGCTCTTCAGGACGAACTCGAAGGAGCGGTCGTTGTACACGGTGATCACAACCGGAACTGTGACCCCCATCAGATCGCGTGTCTTCTCATTGAACTGAGAAACAAACTGACCGATGTTGACCCCGTGCGGCCCCAGCGCCGTACCGACCGGAGGGGCAGGAGTTGCCTGGCCGCCCGTTACCTGCACTTTAATCTGGGCCGTAATCTGACGCTGCTTACCCATGACTTACCGTCCCACAAAACCAGTTCGTCCTGCCTGCGACATGACGACTCTATGCTTCAAACTGACTGACCGTTCTCAGAACACACACTGCAGAGAACCGCTGCGGCACACCAACCGGAGAATTGCAACGATCTGCATCAACAACCTGATTCCGACATGGCTTCCGCACGCAAAGCAGAATCAAATCTGCTCCACCTGCCAATGATCCAGTTCAACGGGCGTCGATCGACCAAAAATCTCGATCAATACGCTCACCTTACCACTTTGCTCATCGATCGCTTCGACACTTCCCTCGAAGTTCTCGAACATTCCCTCTTTCACCTTCACAACTTCCCCGACAGACACCCCGACACGCACTCTGGGAGCAGTCTTCGTGTCTTCAGAACCACGGCCGAGCATCCGATCGACTTCGTGTGGCTCCATTGGCAACGGCTTACCAGCGGAACCGGCGAAATCGCCGACCCCGCCTGTATCTCTCACGAGGTACCAGGTCTCGTCGTTCAACACCATCTCGATCATGATGTACCCGGGGAACAATTTTCGCTCCACCGTGCCGGACTTCGTCCTTGAATCAACGACCTGCTCCGACGGAATCACAATCTGCCCGAAATATTCCTCAAGCTGCTCCAGCTTCATCTTCTTCAACAACGCATCGCGGATGGTGCGCTCGCGATTCGTCTGCACTTTCAGCACATACCACTCCATCCCCGGGGATCCCCCTGCTGCGGCACCATCCTGCATCTCTGACCCCCTTGCGAACCCATGATACCACCGCAATGCAGCAGGGCACCAAACGACGAACTCTCAGAACCTTGCCGCCTAGCCCATCTCGTTGAAACCTATCAACCGAAACAGGAATACCCAGATTGTATCCACCGCAAAGAGATATGCCCCGAAAAGGAACATCGTCACCACGACGACAATCGTTGCCCGAACAACTTCCTGACGCGCCGGCCACGTCACTCGCAACAACTCCGCCTCGACCGAAATCAGGAAGTCGGCAAAGCGAGCATAATTAACTGAACGAAACCCAGTCCACGCCACCAGGCCCCAGAGCACCAATGGCACCCCCACCTGAATGAACCTGCCCGAAGTCCTCAACTGCTCGTTAGCCAGCGTAATACAGCCGAAGGCAGCCAGTACAGCAACAGCGAAGAACGTGAACTGACGGACCATTCGCCCCTGATTTGGCTTGTAGAGCCCAAATCGAAACAACTCAGGCACCAACGACTTTGAGACACTTTTGCCAGCCATTGATCAGGATTCCCCCAAAACACTTCTTCTGGATTAACCCCGAAAGCAAGTTGATCCACTCACGGGAAAGAGCCACCGCATGGACGCAGGAGCGACACACGCAAAACTGCCAGAACCCGCAGGAAATGCAGACAGAACGGCGATACAGTGGCCCAACATTGCTACCGAACCAGAATCAATCAAGCACGGGAGGAGGGACTCGAACCCCCAACCGCCGGATTTGGAATCCGGTGCTCTGCCAATTGAGCCACTCCCGTAGACACACGGTGACCCGCTGTCACTTCTTGCGAGATTCCTTGTGCAGAGTATGCCGACGCAACTTCGGACAATATTTCATAAGCTCCAGCCGCTCGGTCCCGCGAGTCTCTTTGATCACGCGGTAATTTCGAGCACCCGTTTCCGTACACTCAAGCCAAACATACTCTCGCATCACTGAACCTCACACAAAACTAAAACTGCCTGCCAGAACACCCGACAGGCAGCAATCTTCGTCACCGACGTGAATCACTGAAGAATCTTCGTAACAACGCCGGAACCAACTGTACGACCACCTTCGCGGATGGCGAAGCGAGACTGCTCTTCCATCGCGATTGGCTTACCCAGCTCAACTTCAATCGTTGCATTATCGCCGGGCATGCACATGTCGGCACCACCAAGCAGAGTGGTGGAACCAGTCACGTCAGTTGTACGGAAGTAGAACTGTGGACGGTATCCATTGAAGAACGGGGTGTGTCGACCGCCTTCTTCCTTGCTCAGGACAACCACCTCAGCCTGAAACTTCACATGCGGCTTAATGGCCCCAGGAGCAGCCAGAACCTGCCCACGCTGAATGTCTTCCTTCTTGACGCCACGCAGGAGCAGACCGACGTTGTCGCCAGCGATCCCCTGATCGAGAGTCTTCTGGAACATCTCAACACCAGTCACGGTTGTCTCCTGAGTGTCGCGGAGACCAACGATCTGAACTTTCTCACCGACCTTGACAACCCCGGACTCGATACGACCGGTTGCCACAGTACCGCGACCTTCGATGGAGAACACGTCTTCCACGGCCATCGTGAACGCCTTGTCAGACGCACGCTGTGGCTCCGGAATGTTTCGGTCGAGCGCTGCCATCAGGTTGGTAACGCACTGGCCGGCAGCTTCGTCGGAAGGATTTTCCAGAGCACCCTTGGCATTGCCGCGGACGATCTCAATCTCATCCCCGTCGAAGCCGTACTTGGTGAGCAGCTCGCGAACTTCCATCTCGACCAGTTCGAGCAACTCTTCGTCGTCGACAAGGTCGCACTTGTTCAGGAACACAACCAACGCCGGAACATTCACCTGACGAGCAAGCAGGATGTGCTCGCGAGTCTGAGGCATCGGGCCGTCAGCAGCAGACACGACGAGAATCGCCCCGTCCATCTGAGCCGCACCGGTGATCATGTTCTTGATGTAGTCAGCGTGCCCCGGGCAGTCGATGTGAGCGTAGTGACGATTCTCACTCTCGTACTCCACATGGCTCGCAGCGATCGTAACCGTCTTCGTAGCGTCACGAACCGTACCACCCTTGGCGATATCGGAGTAGGACTTTACAGATGCCAGACCCTTTGCCGCCTGGACTGCCAGGATTGCCGCCGTTGTGGTTGTCTTGCCATGGTCGATGTGACCAATCGTACCTACGTTCACGTGAGGCTTTGTTCGTTCAAACGTACCCTTTGCCATTAAACACTACTCCAGATCAATCTTCGCCGGAGAAATTAAGAACCGGTCGAACAACCACAAATCTCTACGGCATCTCAACACAAGACACCCAGACCAGACTTAGCCTGACCACCCACAGCAACACTTGACCCGAACATTGAATCACAACCGAAGACTGCAACGAGCCGCCGAATCAAAGCAAGACCAGCACGAAACCAGCATTGCACCGGACAACCCGCAACCCGATCGCTCGAGAAGTATCAGCCAGGAACGGCCACAGAAGACACCGGCATTACCTGCCGCAGGCCTGAAGCAGACTCGAAAGACTTACCCCGCGCCAGAATCACCTGCCAGACCTGACGCGAACTCGCAGCCAATCAGCCTGAACATGGCAACAGACAAGCCGCCGCCACCTGACTCCGACACAGAACTTACCAAGCCTACAATCTTTGGGCCCTGTGGACCCAAAGCGCTTCATGTCCAAAACACACCAGCCCCGTCAGAACAGACCCCAAAAGCTGCTGATGGGACTTGAACCCATGACCTCGTCCTTACCAAGGACGCACTCTACCAACTGAGCTACAGCAGCACTCTTCAACAACCCTGATGGGCTGCTGCAGAACGAGGACATTCTTACGCAGGACAGATCACTGCCCCAGGCAACTTGACGGCTCTTCTGAAAGAGCGGGCGATGGGAATCGAACCCACACGGCCAGCTTGGAAGGCTGGAATTCTACCATTGAACTACGCCCGCAACGACGAACAAACGCCGCCACTGTAC
>JALRDR010000870.1 GCA_023262145.1 Planctomycetaceae bacterium
ATAGAATCGAATTCAATTTCAACTCCCAAATTATTATCTTTTGCTAACTCAGGAATTGCATTTGAGAGGCCTCCTGCCCCCACATCCGTCCTCCAGCTCATCCGTCGCCAGAAATGTCTGCTCCCAGGTACGCCCGTCGTCGTATGACATGAGCACTCGCGTTCCCTGCTTGCTGCAGACTGCAAACACGGGCTGCTCTTCGCGCGGCTGGAACTCCCGTGAAAGTGGAATGGAAGCTGGAATCTCAGCAGTCTTCGTCTGCCCGTAACCAGACACTGATGTCAACGCACAAACAAGCACCAGGAACAGGCGAACACACACGGGAGACTTCCTTCGCGGAAAACAGATGTTGTTGACAGTGCGTATCAGTCAGCGGGACTGACCACGCGGAATCCAGTGTACACTGATGCATCCGCAGCTTCGGCAAATGTGCGGATGGAGCTTCGCACGGAAGCCGCAGCACACGTCCAGCCACCACCGCGAAGGACTCGCCAGTCTCCGTACTGGTGCTGGTCAGTAGCCGTTTCGAACAACGGGTCAGTCACCGTAAAGTCGCGGCGTTGCTGTCGATCCACGTCGGCCAGCAGCTCCTTGTAGACATCTGCTTTCCAGCGATCCTGACACCACTCCCAGACGTTCCCGTGCATGTCGTGCAGTCCCCATGGATTTGCTTCACAGGAAGCGACCGGTGCGGTAAAGACAGCTCCATCAGAATGACCCGCAGCAAGCCCAAATGCCTGTTGAAAACGCGTTGTGCCGGGCTGGGCAGCTTCCAGAGCGGCATCGGCCACGTTGGCGAAACGAATTGCCTGCAGCGGATCATCTCCCCAGTGATACCATGTGCTGCTGGTGGCTCTGCAGGCATATTCCCATTCGGCTTCCGTTGGCAGTCGACAGGGCTGCCGGATGCTCTCTGTCAGCCAGTGACAGTAAGCGTTGGCGTCATTCCAGCTGACGGCCACGACCGGATGCCTTTCCGTCTGTTCGAAGCCAGGGCTGCGCCAGGTAATTGCCGGATCCTTGTGGAACCGATCCGTGTAGTCCTTTTCTGCCGGGAAGCAGCCGAGCGCTCCGCCGTTCTTTTCAGCGTCGGTGACATATCCGGTCGCTTCCACAAACATGCGAAACTGGGCGACTGTCACTTCCGTGGCGGTCATGCGAAACGGACTTGTAATCCGTACCAGGTGAGCTGGCGTTTCCAGCGAAAAGTTCTGGGCGTTGCTGTACTTGTGCTGGAGTGCAAAACGGTGTTCGCCACGATCTTCAGTGTCGAAGCCACGGCGATATGTTCCGGCAGGGATCGGACGGAAATTCAGACTGGCAAGCAGCTCATCCGATGCCGGTTCCGCAGCGTAAGCTCGCAGCAAAGTCAGGCAGCAGCAAAGCCATAGCGTGACGGCGACCCGACGCAGGAAGTGAATTCCCACAGAGATAATATCGTCTGCTCGGACTGGCAGGAGCTTTAACTGCAGCGCTTGCGAAACGGTCATGCCAGCAATTCTCCGATGACGCCGGTGCTGTCCTGAAAGTCCTCGTTCTGCTGCACCCCCATGCAGTTCATCATGGTCTGCCAGACAGCGGACAGTGGTGTCTTTTCGGCAACCTGCAGATGGGTCTGATGACGGATTCCGAGGCGGCCGCCGCCACTGATGACGGTGGGCAGTGTGTCCTTGCTGTGACCGATCCCCATTCCGCTGGAGAAGCCGAGCACGGTGTGGTCCAGTAATGTGCCGTCCCCTTCGCGGATGGAGGACAGGCGGTCAAGAAAGTAGTTCCAGTGATTCATGTAGATGGTATCAACGCGAGCCAGCTCCTCCAGATTCTTCGGATCATTGCCGTGATGCGTCAGCTCGTGGTAACCCTTTGAAACGCCGAATTCCGGAAAGACGCCTCCAGCCAGCTCTGTGCGGACGACAT
>JALRDR010000994.1 GCA_023262145.1 Planctomycetaceae bacterium
CCAACGACACGCCCTACTGGTGGTCAGAAAATGCCCTGCCTTCGATTCCTGTTAACATTTATGCTGGCGGCAGCAACACAGATTGCACATGCAGAAATCCTTCTGCTGGACGACTTTACGGTGCCAATTGATTTCAACACGCTTCAGATCACAGGCGATGACACCACGCAGAGCGGTCCACTTGGCAACAGTGTTTGGCTGCAGCAGGGAACACAGGCAACCTGGCAGGATACTGGAAGTACAGATCACATTGTCGGTGGAACACGCTCCGTGAAGATTGCTGCACTGGATATCGATACGCGGGTCGTCGACCAGGTCAAAATTACGATCTCGCCGTTGCAAAGACTGGATATTGCAACCGGTAACTCGAGTTGCCTCGAATACGCTGATTTCACTTACGACATCAGCGGCTCCGATATTTCCGAGATGAATTATCTCTGGATTGACGTCGCCAGCCTCGACTTTGCTGCTGTAGGATCAATCTGCGCAAGCCTGACGTTGTCGGACGGGGCTACGTCTGCCACCAAGGTACTTGGAATGTGCACGGAAGAGGCAGGTCTCGACAGATTCTGGTTCTCGGACATGCCGGAACTGCTGAGCGGTCAGTTGAAACGCGAAGACATCACCACCGCCACAATTCAGCTCACCAGCAGTGCAAATGCCGCTGACTTCAGAATCAATGCCTTCTACCTTACGGTCAGCAATCCTGAACCCGCTCCCTTTGCCCTGCTTTTAGCGGGATTTGCATGTGCAGCGTTGAGACGCAGATGCAGCGGTCGCGCAAAACGAGAGCGCCCAGCAGCATCAGGCTGAACCGGAAGCAGGCTGAACCGGGCACGGCCCTGTTTCGGACATCAGGGATATGTCCATCAGACAGTCTCATACGCCTTGGCGATAGTGGCCAATCAGCCTGAGTTGGAATCCGGAGGGGTGACAGCACTGCAGCCCGCCAGTTGCGGACCCACGCCAGTTATGCCAGAAACGCCGCACGGCATCGGCACCGAAAATATCGACGTCAGGCCCCAACGAAGACGGCGACCCCAACGCAGCGTGCTGAGGTTGGGCCGAAAGCGACTGAAGGGAATCGAACCCTCACCAGGAGCTTGGGAAGCTACTGTGCTACCACTACACCACAGTCGCGTGGAGACGGGACTATAGCTGTCGCCGTCCAAATTGCAACATTGGCATCTTCAGGTAGTGTGATGTGCACTCCGCTGCCGCCTCTTGCTTAGCTCTGATCGGATCTGTTGCGATAAAGAGGGTGCTCACTGGCAGGCCGAGTAACTATTGCTCTGCCGAACTGGTCGGGACGCCGCTTCAAGAACCAGTTCGCGACGAGCCACCCATACAAAAATCCTCCAATGTGTGCCCACCACGCAATCCCCCCCACCACAGGGCTACTGAACATGGTCGATCCCTGCCATAACTGAATCAGAAACCAGATGCCCAGAAAATACTTCGCGGGTATCTCAACGATGTAAGGAATGACCCAGACCGGAACCAGTGTGACCACAGTCGACCGCGGAAACAGCCGCAGATAGGCCCCCATGACTCCCGCCACAGCCCCGCTGGCACCAACTGTCGGCACGATTGAAATTGGTGCGAACAGAACATGACAGACTGCAGCAAATACGCCGGAGAACAGATAGAACAGCAGGTACTGGCGATGCCCAAATCGATCTTCGATATTGTCCCCAAAAATATACAAAAACCACATATTTCCGAGCAGGTGCAGAAGACCGCCATGCAGAAACATACTGGTCAGCAGCGTCGCCATTGCATGCAGCATGGGAAGGCAGAAATCCCAGAGCACTGATCGGACCAGCGAATCCGAGCCCGACGACTCTGCAGCAAGCCGCTCAAAGTCACTGTTAAGCCTCTCACTCGGGTTGCTGATCCGATATGGAACCAGCCCCCAGTTCCAGAGCATTTCATCGCCCTGTTGACATTGCAGCAGAAATATCAGTCCACAAATTGCAAGCAGGCCGGTGTTCACCGCCGGGAAACTCTGAGAACGGATTGTATCACGCAGTGGCAGCATCGGGGTTCCTCAAATCTCTCAGCCACCAGACGATCGCCATTCGGCTAGACGCTGC
>JALRDR010000228.1 GCA_023262145.1 Planctomycetaceae bacterium
ACAATTTATCTGACCGTTGCGGACGCTGACCGCAACATGGTCTCACTCATTCAAAGCAACTATCGCGGCTTTGGATCGGGGATCTGTCCACCAGGTCTGGGATTCTGTCTGCAGAATCGGGGGGAGCTGTTTGATCTGAACCCGGGGCGATTCAACTCCTATGCGCCCGGAAAACGGCCATTTCATACCATCATCCCGGCTTTTGTGACGAGGAAGGGGAAGCCGTATCTGAGCTTCGGAGTCATGGGGGGAGCCACACAGCCGCAGGGACACGTACAGATCCTGATGAATATCCTTGACTTTGGCATGAATATTCAGGAGGCGGGTGATGCGCCCCGAATTCTTCATTCCGGTTCTTCGCAGCCAACTGGAGAACAGATGCGGGATGGGGGAACGGTCGCGATCGAAAGCGGATTTCCCGCAGATCTGCAGCGTGAACTGGAGTCGATGGGGCATCGCTTCAGACCAGCACCGGGGCAATTCGGTGGTTATCAGGGCATCATGTACGATGCGGAACGCGATATCTATTTCGGTGCAAGTGAATCGCGGAAGGATGGGCTTGCTGCGGGCTATTGATCGCGGCAGCAGGATTTCAGCGGCACGCGGCACGCGGCACGCGGTCAATGGCAGGGGACTATTCTTTCATCACTGTGCATGATTCGCGAATATTGTAGGTTCCGAAGTAACCGACAGGTCCCCAGGAAAAGCCGGTAGAGGGCAGCGTGATCGTTGCCGTGACTGCAGCCTCTGAATTATCAATTTCAATGATTGCGCCTTCTCCGAGCCCGACGAGATTCATCTGGCGCCTGGCTTCGTCCACTCCGATTGTCTTTGCGACACCGGGGATGGAACTTTTGCGAGCAGCTTCGTAGGCAGCGTAACCAAGAGTCTGTCTGGCAAAATTGATGGAAGCGAGTTCCAGCGCCATGAAGAAGAACAAGAAGATGATGGGCAGCACCATCGCCAGTTCAACTGTGACAACTCCTTTTCTTGGGTCGGGAATCACAGTCTGATTGTAAGGAGCAGTCTGTTGCATTTCAGTGCTGGCTTTCGTGTGCTGAAAGCAGGGGAACGGAGAAGCGGATGCTGTCGTAGTTCAGGTAACAGATGTTACTCAGTCATGACGATGGGAATACGCTGGGCCAGTTCTCTGAATGCCGCCTGTAGTTCAGCTTCGTTGGAAGTGGAGTAGTAGGAGCCGCCTGTCATGAGGGCCATCTGGGTCAGCGTCTGCTGGAATCCCGTAAGCATGCTCACACAGTGAATTGTGACATTGGCATTTGCAGCATCCTGGGCCGCAAGGACTGGATCGCGTCCGTCTGTCCAGACACCGTCCGTGAAGAGGATGATCACTTTCTTTGACTGAACCTTACTGGGGGCAGCAATCAGCAACTGCACAGCAGCATCAAGTCCTGCGGCCATATTTGTCTGACCGTTCATTGGCTTGCGTCCCAGGTCATCCATGGCATTCTGGATGAGTCGCGAATTGGTATCCCAGGTCATGGAATCCGGAGCTGGAAGTTCAACTTCGACAGTGTAGTCCGTGACGGAGGTGTTTGGATAATAAGACAGCGTCGCCGGAGAGCTCCACGTTATCAGACTTGTTCTGGGCGGCGCACTTGCGAGTGCAACTTCATCAAGAAACGTCTGTACCGCACTGCGGGCAGCAGCCCAGCGACTGTCTGTCGGGTGCGGAGGAGAGCAGATATTTCGCCAGAGTGCGGAGGGGTAGTATTCGCGCGGAAACAGCAGCGGGTTGCGGCGTCCGAACCGGTAATCAACACCAGCCATGTCGTAACTCATGGAGGCGGAGCGGTCGATGCACATGCAGATTTCGATTTCCTGCTGGCCGGCAGTCGCCTGTGAGGTTGTTGAGAAGCCTTCGACACCAGTGATCCCGTTGAAGAACAGTTCCACCGGAGCAAAGACACCGGTGCCACCAACCTTTGACTTCACTCGTACTGCGTTGTAGGGAATTGTGCCTTCAAGAAACTGCCAGCTTCCGTCTTCTGCCGGAACTGCCTTGCCAAGCACGACATCCTCAGGCAGGATTTCAAATGTACGTCCACCGACGGTATTGCGAGACGCATATTCCACTGCTGCTGCAATCGCCTTTTCGGGATTGTGCGTTCGGATCAGAGCTTCAGCACCAGCTTTCGCTGCTGCATCAGTTGCACTGCGCAGCTCAGTCCGAACCAGCTGCATGTAGGCGAAGTCGACTGAGAATGCTGTCATCATCGCGAATGTGAACAGCATCGTACCAATCATGACATGAGCGGCCCCACGCCGGGAACCCGTCATCAGTCTGCAGATTGTTTTGTGGCGACTGATCATCGCTGTTTTCATGATTTGTCTCCGGTACCTGTAACTTCAGGAACGTAAGGCACTCAATGTGTTCGGCAAAAAAACGGGAGCAGAGATAGGGGCTTACATGCGGGCCATCGTGACGGCAGCAGACATGGTCTTTCCGCGCATGAAGGAAATCGGGCCAAGCGACAGGCTGTTTGCCGGTGCCTCTACTTCAACAGTCACCGGGACTCCTCTGGCAGTCGCAACATCGACCGGTGGAATTACGGTGTACGTGTATGCCATGACCCTGCGGGACTGCATGATGTTGGCGATTCGTTGTTCTGCCCGCATATTGTGATCGCCGGGCTGAATGATGATCTTGGCCGCTTCTGTGGCGGCGAGATTCACGCTTTGCTTCAAAAAGACTGCGTTGGAGAATTCAACGCCAGCGAAGACAAGCAGCACCATAAAGGGCAGGCAAACTGCTGTTTCAACGGCGGCAATGCCATTCCGCAAGTGCTTTCGCAAGTGCTTTCGCAAGCCTGTTGAAGGCCTGAAAAGGCTGTTTTGAGGCAAATGAAATCGCATCCCGAGTACTCTCTTTGCAACGTCAGTTTGGGGAAGCAGTGGGCATTTTCTGCATTGGTTTCATCCGTTTTCACGGAGCCGATACGCCTGATGCTTTCCGTCCTGCTGTACTGGCGAATCGCCGTATCATCCGGCGCTTCATCAAATCACAGAACGTCACTGCTGCGAGAATAGGTCATATTTCGATAAGTGCAGGAAGAGTTTCCGGAAACTCCAGACTGGACGATCATTCGGACCGTGACCGATTGATGATCAGATCCAACCTGTTGTTGCCGGGCGAGCATCACATGTTGCCGGTGAGCAACAGACTGCTGGTGGGGTTCTTCCTGTTACGTGGATTGTCCGCTGCCGGGAGCTTTCAACGAGGGGTGTGTGAATCGAGTAGCAAATCGCTCGCCAAACGCTGTCGAAAATCGGTGAGGCAGTCGATTTGGGTGCCGAATCATCCATGCTCGTTCTATACTGGCCAGCCTGCTCGTGCAGCCTTTGAACGATTTGCCCCACCGGGCTCCTTCTGTCTGGATTCGCTGACCCGATGTACCTGCTATCGCTCGCCGACCGAATTTCACGTGGACTAGGTCGAATTCCGGTCGCTGAGCTGCAGCCTCACAGGGAATTTGTTTTGTCGCAGCAGACTGCAAATGGCGGTTTTCATGGTCGCGAGGGTGACGCAGATCTTTACTACACCGGTTTTGCGGTGCGTGCTCTGGCTGTTACCGGGGGGCTCCCTGATGACTCCCGCGATCTGCTGAGTGACTTTCTGCGGCAACAGAATCCCGCGGCAGCCGGTACCATCGATCTGCTCAGCTGGCTGTACTCCGCTGCTGTGGTACAGGCCTCGGGGGGGGAAGATCTGCTCGCCAGTCAGCCTGCAGATCTGGTTGATGTCCTGATTGCTGGCCAACTTTCGCTCCGTCGCGATGACGGTGGTTTTGCAAAGTCGGCCGAGGGAGCACTGGGCAGTACCTATCACTCCTTTCTGGCAGCGCTGGTCATGGAACTGCTCGGCAGGGACCTGCCCCGACCCAATGCACTTGCGCAGTTTCTCTTCGACAGACAGCGTGATGATGGTGGATTTGTTGAGATTGCACCCATGAAACGCAGCGGAACAAATCCCACCGCAGCCGCCGTTGCAGTGCTGCGGACGATGAATCTGCTGGACGCACAAACCCGCGAGGATGTGCTTGGTTTCCTTGGTGACGTCATCAGCACGGAGGGAGGATTTCAGGCAAACACCAGAATCGAGTTTGCAGATGGTCTGAGCACCTTTACCGGTCTGCTGACTGCACAGGATCTTTCTGCAGCGGATCTGCTGCCGTCATCACGCATCCTGAAATATGTTCGCTCGCAGCTGGAAATCAGCGGCGGTGGGTTCCGAGGTGCCAGCTGGGATCAACAGGCCGACGTCGAATACACATTTTATGGTCTGGGCATAATCGGGCTGATTTCTTCCGGAAATCCATGAATTCGGCAGCTTCTGCAGCTTTACGGGAATCCCGAGTCAGGTGCAGGACTAGCGATCCGGAACAGTTGCCCGGAAGTGCCGGGTTGCCTATCGACAGGGCAGAATAGATTTCCTTAGAACCTGTTGTTTGGAGAGGGTCGGACCTCCTATGGCCACCTGCAGTATGCCTGCGGCTGATTGCTTTCGTTCTTAGCGAGATCGAGAGAGTTGTACCGGGGCGTAGCCGTCGCCGATTTAGAAGTGAATACTTCGATGCGAAACGCGGATGTGAATCATGCTCCCGGTCCAGTCGGATTGCTGATTTTGGGCTGTCTGATGTCGGTCTTTGGTTGCCGTGAGACTCGATTCTGGAATCGATCCGCCGCACCCGTGGCGGAGTCAGAAAGTGGCGAAGCGAGTACTTCATCACGATTCTTTTCGCGGCTGCCCTATGGTCAGAAGGAAGATACCAGCGTCACACCGCCAATTCCCACGCCGGTGAACTACGCAAATATTGCCGCTGACCTGGTCACAGTCGGTAACGAAGCGCTTCGTGAACAGCGACTGGGAGATGCAGAGCGCGCATTCTCCGACGCACTCAGTGAAGATGAATCCTGCTGGGAAGCTCATCATGGCCTGGCAATGATTGCCGACCTGCAGCAGGACTGGCAGGCATCGGAGCGGCATTATAAACGAGCGCTCGGAAGCCAGCGAGAAAATGCCAGTCTGCTCTCCGACATTGGCTATTCCTACATACTGCAGAGTCGGTATGCCGAGGCGGATGACTATCTGAATCGGGCGATTGAAATTGAACCAGGCCTGCAGCAGGCACATCTGAACCTTGCCCTGCTTGAGCTTAAACGCGGTGACCGTACCGCTGCAATGAACCGAGTAAACACGCTGTTCCCGAATTCGGCAGATGCGCTGCAGGTGTTTACGGACCTGCAGGACAAGGTACAGCAGGGGGCAACTGGAAGCCCTGACGATCCAATGCAGATTGCTCCCGATCTTCCGGCAGGGCTCAGGCAGATCCAGGAAATTGCCCGCCTTGGTCGTGAGCGAGAAGAGATGCAACGTGCGGAAAATTCAGCTGCAGATGCTCGGATTACAGATTACTCGCGGGGAGGAAACGCAGGCTTTCCGGAAGATGAGCCCCCGATGCTGAGCTCACCACGAGCACATTATCCGGATGACATTCAGGTTGCAGAAGGAAACAACGACGGCCCTGAGAGTTTTGTCGGACCGGTTGAAGCTCCCCCGACTGCTACACCCCTGATTTCCCGGGAAAACAGATCCGGGTCAGCACCTGATTCTCGGGATGCCAGCGTTCCAGTATCCTCGCGACGCGAAGTACAGGAGGAAGAAGAACAGCAGGTGAATGCTGATGGGCAGGTGACGCAGACTGGATTTCAGTATTACGAAGAGAACCAGGACTCAGGGCGTGGACGTCCTCAGTTCAGAAGCGAGACAGAACGTGTGCCCACAGGTCGCCCGGCGATGAGCGGGACTCAGAATCTGTCTGGTCCGCAGTATCGCGATGACAGCCGTTACAGCAGCGGTCCGCAGTATCGCGATGACAGCCGTTACAGCAGCGGTCCGCAGTATCGCGATGACAGCCG
>JALRDR010001055.1 GCA_023262145.1 Planctomycetaceae bacterium
GGAAGACCTGGATCGCGCCTTCTTCGAGCAGCTGGCTGAGCCCACGCTCAAACTGCTTGCGACGCCCTGTATCCTTGCACACCATCATCGCAAAGAATTCGGGGGAAAACTGCGGCAACGGCGGATACGCCAGCGCCTGACCCTCGCAGATCGTATCGCCCAGCAGAAATTCCCCGGGATTCACCAGCCCCACAATGTCGCCCGGATACGCTTCCTCCACTGTTTCCCGTTCCTGACCGAAGACACGGTGAGCACGCTTCATGCGGATCTTCCGGCCGGTTCGCGGATGAAATACTTCCATCTCACGGCGGAAGGTTCCCGAACACACCCGCACGAACGCCACACGGTCCCGATGACGCGGATCCAGATTCGCCTGAATCTTGAATACGAATCCGGAGAACTCTTTCCGTGCCGCCGGAATCACACCGCGATCGCTCACGCAGTCCCGAGGCGGAGGACCGTATGTCAGAAAGCCCTGCAGAAAGTCTTCCACTCCGTAGTTGGTGAGTGCACTGCCGAAGAACACCGGAGTAATCTGGCCGGCCATGAACAGCTCTTCGTCCCACGGCGTCCCGGCTTCACCAAGCAGTTGCGTTTCTTCCACCGCCTGGTCCAGAATCCTCGGCGGCAGTTCCACATTCTGCAGTTCTTCCAGAGTCAGCTGACGCGAAGCCAGGCGATGCACGTTGTCGCGATTTTCGAACAGCGAAACCTGCTGAGTTCTGAGGTCAATTACGCCGCGAAAATCAAAACCGGTTCCCAGCGGCCAGTTCATCGGCACCGGGACAATCCCCAGCTTCGATTCAATATCTTCCAGAACTTCCAGTGTTTCCTTGCCGGGGCGGTCCACCTTGTTCACGAAGGTGATCACCGGAATATTCCGCAGTCGACAGACATTGAAAAGCTTTTCGGTCTGCGTTTCTACACCGTTGGCCAGATCCAGCACCATCACCGCACAGTCAGCCGCTACCAGCGTGCGGTATGTGTCTTCACTGAAGTCCTTGTGCCCCGGAGTATCCAGCAGGTTGATCTCGATGTTCCTGTACTCAAATGCCAGCACCGTCGAACTGACGGAAATCCCGCGTTGGCGTTCGAGCTCCATCCAGTCGGACGTCGCGCCCCGCTGATTCTTGCGACCACGCACCGCACCCGCCGCTTCGATGCAACCACCATACAGCAGCAGTTTTTCGGTGAGCGTTGTTTTCCCGGCGTCCGGGTGCGAAATGATCGCAAACGTGCGACGGCGGTTCAGCTCCCGCAGGACCACCGGATCTGTATCACTCATGAATGTCTGCAGATCATTTGAAGGAAAATGGACGGAATTCTGTCTGCCCCGCATCCTAACCCAAACAGCCGCGGAACGTTCAGAAGAGATCCGATAAACCAGTTTCTTCCCGGCACATTCTCGCCGTCGAGCAGGCAGGCACGCCGCCTGCCGCTGATCCGCCGTCCGCAAACATAATTCAGCATGAATCATGCCGGGGAATGGCACCCCTGCGGCGCATCTACGCCACTTCTCAATTCGCCCAACGAGGCGTATTGGTTGCGGAGCAACACCCGGCGTCACCGTGTGGGTGACCGATGCGGCTGCCAGGGTGCGGGCTGCCAGGGTGCGGGCTACAGCAATCACAACGGAAGCACTAGAATCCACAGACTTGAATTGGGAATGCCCGACTCTGTTGAGGAACGAGGGATGAAGACAACTCGCAACGCACTGCTTTGCTGGGCCATGCTGATTCTGGCCGCACCCGCTGCAGCCGATTCCCCCACTCGCATTGTGCTCTTCTTCGCCGATGACCTGGGCTACGGCGAAACCGGCTGTCAGGGCAATCCCGAAATCCCGACTCCGCAGATCGATTCTCTGGCTGCCGATGGCATCCGATTTACTCAGGGCTATGTCTGTGCTGCTTACTGTTCGCCATCGCGGGCCGGCCTGATGTCCGGACGGATTCCAGCCCGCTTCGGCTATCACACCAATGTCATGCCGCACGCCCCGGACGGCACCGAGGAAGGCTTATCGACGGACGAATGGACGCTGGCCGAATCGCTGCAGAGAGCAGGGCTGAAAACGGGACTGATTGGCAAATGGCATCTGGGGGCCGGCCCGCGGCATCATCCCTTCCGACATGGATTCGATCACTTCTTCGGGTTTGCTCACGAAGGCCGCTACTTTGTTTCGCCGCCGTATCGCGGCACCACCACCATGCTCCGCAGGAAACCGTTGCCGGCAGGAAGTGTGGATCACCGCTGGTACTCCGCCGATGGCAAACTCATCTACCACGACCTGCTGGGAAATGAACCGGACTACGATCTGAATAATCCGATTCTGCGTGGCGAACAGACGGTGGAGGAAACTCGCGACCTGACCACCGCCTTCACGGAAGAAGCGATTGACTTCCTGGACCAGCATCATGAGCAGTCCTTTTTCCTGATGGTCTCGTGGAATGCCGTGCACAGTCCGCTGCAGGGCGTTGATGCGTGGATGGACAAGTTTGCGCACATCCCTGACATACAACGGCGGATTTTCGCCGCCATGCTGGCTCAGATGGACGATGGCATGGGAAGAATTCTGCAGCGCCTGGACGAACACGGAATCACCGACGATACGCTGGTCATTTTCCTCAGCGACAACGGCGGCCCGACAAAGGAACTCACGTCCAGCAACGCTCCGCTGCGGGGTGGCAAAGGGCAGTACTACGAAGGCGGGATTCGCATTCCCTTCGTGATGCGGTGGCCGAACCGACTGCCGGCTGGGAAAGTCTTTTCTTATCCCGTCACGGCCCTGGATCTGTATGCCACTGCGGCCGGACTGGTGGCTGACCAACAGGCTCTGGAACGCAGCGACGGCCGCGACCTGCTGCCATACCTGACCGGCGCTGCAGACGGACCTGTGCATGACGATTTATTCTGGTGCTGGCGTGACAACGGCGCGTATCGGCGGGGGGACTGGAAGCTGGTCCAGACGCACGGCAACTGGGAGATGTTTCACCTGGGCCGTGACCCGGCCGAAACGACTGACCTGCGGAGTACCCAGCCGGACCAATTCGCTCAGCTGCAGCAGCAGTGGCAGTCGTACCGCAACCAGATGCCCGCCTGGCCACAATGACCCTGCCTTTGTCGGCACTCCCGGCATTCCGGCGGCCTCCACTTCGCCCAGCGAAGCGACACCAACCGCCGATCCGGCGGACGGCGGACGGCGGACGGCGGACGGCGGGAATGACACAGGTGATGCACCGAAACCCTTGGCCGGTTTTCCGACGTATTTCGTCCATCGCTTGAGCAGGGCACCCGGCACTTTCAGCCGAGGAACGCAAGCTCCCGGTTCAGCGTCCCTTGCGGCGTGCACACACCACGCAATTCTTAACCGGCCCCTTGCGCGTCACGGCTGATTGGCGGGCAGCACTTCGCCCAGCGACGTGAATGACGTCAACACTCCCCGCCGCAGGCGGATCAACTGCATCTTAAAGCCATTGATCTGGCCATCGTTTTAATCCTCCATAAAATAAAAACCCGACTATAAGCTTTCGCTCGTAATCGG
>JALRDR010001148.1 GCA_023262145.1 Planctomycetaceae bacterium
GCAACGCTGTTTGAACACCGTTCTGAGAAATTCAAACAGCTGCGACTGCTTGATGCGGAAATTCGGCGACCGGATAACGTCTACCGGCTGAGTCACCTGCTGGAAATGAAAGATTATCCGCAGGATGCTCACCGCATGCTGCTGATGTATGCTCAGGGATACACGCTTGTTGACTTTCTTGTTCAGCAGCGCGGGCCGATGGTCTTTCGAGAATTCCTGAAGTACAGCATTGATCACGGCTGGGAAGTGGCCATCACACGGTACTACTCGCATCAGGGCATCAGCAGCCTCGAAAACGACTGGGGCAGCTGGTTTCTGGCAGGAATGCCGCGTCTCGATCAGGAGCGTGCACGACGCGTGGCCGCTGTCAGCAGGCAGCAGGAGTCGGCGTCTGTGGTGGCGACAATCGGGCCTGCTGATCGCTCGCCGCCGGAGGCAACGCTCCGATCACCACAAGCGACTGCTGCCACTGCAGTGGCAGCGACAGCAGCACGCGATTCGCTCATCGAACAGACGGCAGCGTCGCAGGAGCATGGGGGCCGACAGATGCGATTTGTTGCGACTCCGGCCGGGCCCCGGCGACACTGGTCCATCGCGGCTCCTCCACTCGCAAGTCCGGCAGGCAGGCCACAGACAACGGCCGCTGCGCTTCCTGAGACACCTTCAGTGCTGACCGACACGGCGGCTGCATCGGAATCTTCAGCAACGGCAGTCGCCGGCAGCAATCGCGCTGCTCAACGCTGGTTTGACAGCACTCCTGCAGATCGTGGTGCTGGCTGGCGACAGATTCTGGGTGAAAGCCGAAACGGATCCAGTCTCACCGCACAGCCACGGTGGTTTGAAGGTACCGGCGCCGGCATGTCTGCAAAACTTCAGGAATTGCGAGATGGCACGACAGAGAAGACACCGGGCAGTAGTCCGGTGGCCGAACCAACAGGCCGCAGGCGGCAGTTCGACCCGGAGGACAAGAATCAACAATTACCTGCCCTGATCCATTCTCAGGAACGAACAGACAAACCTGTCGAGCGTCCCAGCTGGTCAGCGTTTGCCGGGCAGCAGGAATTCTTCTGAATTCTGAAGCAGCCTGTCCAGGCAATTCCTGTCAGGACAGGTAACCGGACTGGATTTCCTTCTTTAAACAGTCCGCAGCAGATGCCCTTCGTTCCTTCAGGGCAGGTCACCGACACCCGCAACGGTGACCTGCCCGTTTCAGTTTCTCCCGTTGCCTGGTCCCCTGGCCGCTGATGAACAGCACTTGCAGTGTGAATACAACCTGCAGTGCTGGCGGCCTCCACACACCCGCGACAACAATTACTGTCGGCGTCCGTTCCTGTCACCTCCGGTCGCTGTCAGTACAGGTCGCTGTCAGTACAGGTTGCTGTCAGTCCGCACGCTGTTCTGACAGAAAATCAGGCTTGTCGGTCGGTACTGTCTGCAGTCGAGGAAAGACTCAACAGCCTGCCCTCAGCGAAGCCAATCTGCCGCTTGCAGGCTCCGAGGCAATCAGAGACCGGAGGGGGCTCGCCAGAGTGCCCTGGAGTCAGCGATCAGT
>JALRDR010000243.1 GCA_023262145.1 Planctomycetaceae bacterium
ACAATGGGTGATACTTTTTTCACATCCGGGGGACTTTACGCCGGTCTGTACCACAGAATTAGCCACAGCTGCAATATTACAACCCGAATTTAAAAAGCGAGGTGTCAAGTTAATTGGGTTGAGTGGAGACTCATTAGAGGATCATTTGGAATGGATTCCTCACATTAATCGGTTTAAGAATGAATTAATTAAAAGAGATAATCTCATTAATAATCTCATCCAATCTGACGAAGAAACGGATGTCAATTATCCCATCATAGCGGATGAGTCACTTGAGATTGCCACCCAATACGATATGTATCATCCCCTTGCATACCCTAATGCCAATTCATTGGGTTCCTCCAAATTTTTATTAAATTCTTCTCTACTGCTTCTCAAGTGCAAGCCAGTGCTCTGCGATATCTAACATTCTGTTCGCGAAGCCCCACTCGTTATCAAACCAGCATATTAATTTCAGTAGTCGCTTACCCGACAGACGCGTTTGCGTACCATCGACCACAACCGATCGGCTATCACCATTAAAATCGACCGATGCGTGCGGCTCTTCGGTATAGCCAAGCAAACCTTTCAGATCACCTTCCGCCAACTCTTTGAAAAGTTGGTTCACCTCTTCGACGCTGGTATCACGGCTCAACTGTATCGACATATCCATCAATGAGACGTTGATCGTCGGTACGCGCAGGTGAAGACACTCGAAGCGTCCTGCTAGCTCAGGTAAGAGTCGATCTATACCTTTCGCCAATCCAGTATCTACCGGAATGATCGACTGCAACGCGCTACGCGTTAGTCGCAGATCGGTACGATGGTAGGCATCAATCACGGGCTGATCATTCATTGCCGGAGCGAGGATCTGGTCTGGCAGAAGCTGCCGCGGACAAGCGTGGCGCGGCCCGAACATGTTCCGCATCGATCAGAGTCATCGGTGTTCATCGGGAATGCGTCCTCGGAACGGGCAGCGAGCATCTCATTTCAACATGAAATTTCGTGCCCGCAATTGTTCCTACGGCAGCTCCGGCGTGCTGGAGCACAGGGCATTGATGGTCACGGAGGAGTCAGATGTTGTCTGCTGGTCCTGTCCGCGCAATTCGCACTGGTTCAGGGGTGTCGCTGTCGGAAACAGGGAAAGTGGTGGCTTCGACGTCGACAGAAGTGCCTGCACAGTCTATTTTTCGTGATCTGAAGGCTCGGGCTTGACGCTCAGAGAGGCAACCGATTGCCAGGTTGTCCCCTCGCGTTCGCGGCGTTTGCTTTTCCCCGTACAGATCTCGTCAGGCACAGACGATAGGGTTTTTCGTGTACAACGCTGCAGCAGCTGCTACTTACTACCGTGATAAGAACGTCACCATCACTGGCGGGTTAGGGATGATCGGCAGCAATCTTGCGCGATCACTGGTCGATCTTGGGGCCAACGTCACCATTGTTGACGCCATGCTGGCTCAATTCGGGGGCAACCACTTCAACTTGTCGGGATATGAGGATCGCATTCACCTGATTGCTGCAGACATCCGGGACAGATCAGCGACCGACTCGTTTATCCTCAATCAGCATGTGATCTTCAATTTTGCTGCGCAGGTCAGCCACAATGACAGTATCAGGGATCCCTACAGCGACGCGCAGATCAACTATCTTGGACATCTGAATGTGCTGGAGAGCGCTCGCGTCAACAATCCGGATGTGCGGATTATCTATTCCGGATCCCGACTGCAGTATGGCAAAGTTCACTCAGTGCCCACATCTGAGGATCATCCGCTCAACCCGGAGACTCCCTACGCCTTCAACAAGACAGTTGCTGAGAGCATGTATCGGTACTATTACCGACTGCATGGCATCGACAGCGTTCTGTTCCGAATCACGAATCCATATGGTGTTCGCGGGCAGATGAAGCATTCCGGGTATGGGATAGTGAACTACTTTATCGGATGTGCGATGCGGGGCGAAGCCATCTCCGTGTTTGGTGATGGAAGTCAGATACGCGACTATATCTACATCTCTGATCTTGTGGATGCACTTGTCGCAGCTGGTGCAAGTGTTGCAGCCAGGGGAAAGGTGATGAATCTTGGGTCAGGTCGCGGCACCAGCTTCAGGGAAATGGCCGAAACAGTGGTGCGGGTGGTTGGGCGGGGGAGTGTCTCGCTTGTGCCATGGCCGAAGTCCTACATCAATGTTGAGACGGGAGACTTCATCGCCAACATTGATCTGGCGCGGAATACCCTTGGTTGGACGCCGGAGATCCTGCTCGAGGACGGGGTCAGAATCACACTGCACTATTATGAACAGTACGGCGGGCACTACTTTGAGTAGCGAGCTTACCTGAAGCTGAGGCTTTCCGAATTGCACTGCTGAATGACAGAATTATGCGAGTCCTGATTCTTGAGCCCTCGGGACAGATGTGGGGGTCTGAACGAGTCCTGCTGGAGTTGATTGACGCGTTGCCGACGGGTTCCGTGGATCTTGCGGTCTGCTGCCCGCCCAACGTACCGATTCTTGAGCAGTTCCGCAGACGCAGTATCCGGTACTACGACTGCTTTACGGAGGATCTGCACAAGAAATCCCGTCCTGCTCGTGTGCTGGCATTGCTGCGATTTCTTGCGGTGGTCCGTAAGTGGCGACCAGACGTGATTTACCTCAGCCAGGGGGGATGTGCCAAATTCGGAGTCTGGGCCAGAAAGCTCCTTGGCGTGCCGGTCGTTGCCGGAGTGAAGCTTGTTGAAGATATTGCCTATCTGTCGTCGGCGACCGGGAGGCAACTCGATCGCATCATCTGCGTGAGTTCCTTCATCAGGCGAAAGTTCATTGAGAACGCAGTCATTGACGAGCATGCGCTGGAGTTGATATACGACCCGTACGTGCCGCACTATGACTGGAGTACGACTCCTCCCCTGCTCGAGCCTCAGCATCCCGACACATTCGTGTGTACTGCGCGTCTGGCGCATTCCAAAGGTCAGGATCTGGTGGTCAGGGCTGCGTCAGTGTTGAAGAAAGAGGGCTGTCCGGTCACGATCAGATTCGTTGGTGATGCAGAGCAGGGAAGTCCTTTTGGCGAGACCTTGTCACAACTTGCCGATGAGCTTGATGTGGCGGACTGCTGTGAATGGCTGGGAGCTCGATCAGATTTTTTCCATTACGGTGAAGGTTGCGTGGGATGGCTCTGTCCTTCGCGGTTTGATCCGTTTCCACGCGTCATGCTCTCCGCAATCGATTCCGGCTCGTTTCCCATTGGGTGGACAGGTTCCGGTGGCCCGGCGGAATTCATTTCTGCGAGCGGTGGAGGGTTGTTGTATGAGGACACAAGTCCTGAGAGCATCGCGAGCGCGATGAGGCAGGCAATGTCACTGAGCGCTGAGGAAAGGCGTGCTCTTGTGGAAGGAGGAAGGAAGTTCATCAGAGAACATTGTGATCCAGTCAGAAATGCCGCGGGAACACTTGCTGTCTGGGCCGCCTGCGCTAACTCGAAGCCGTAAGATGTGTTGTCCATCAACCGACGGTTGCATGCTGCCGATTGCACTGCTGCTCAATTGAACTTCTGTTCAACCGAGCGAATATGGCCTCGCTGAGACAGTAGACGCCGTCCTGTTTTCTCCGGAGATTCGATCTGAATTGCGCTATGGAGCGTCTCCCGTGGCGGGAAACTATTTGGGGAAAACGGCTGCAGCAATACAGAAGGCACTGCGATCCTGCATGTGCGGGACTGGCTGGGATGAGTTCTCTCGGGTACTCATTATTCCGCTGCCGCACCTGAATTACATTTTACCATCAGAACAGACTGCCACTATCCACAACGATGTATCGAAAACTCCTTGCCGAATCAATTGGCACATTTTGCCTGCTGTTTGCTGGCACGGGTGCTGTTGTGATCAATGACCTGCACGACGGAATGATCACTCATTCCGGAATCGCAATCACGTTCGGGCTCATTGTGATGTCAATGATCTACAGTATCGGAGACATCTCTGGAGCGCACATAAATCCTGCAGCAACGATCGGATTCTGGGTCGCTGGTCGTTTCTCGGGCCGCCATGTGGTGCCGTATCTGATGGCCCAATGCACGGGAGCCCTGCTTGCCAGCTTCACGCTGCGATTGTTGTTTCCACAGCATCTGACGCTTGGTGGCACGATCCCGGCGGGCAGCGATCTGCAGTCGTTTGTGCTTGAGGTGCTGCTCACGTTTATGCTGCTGTTTCTGGTGCTCAATGTGACCACGGGAGCAGAGCAAAAGGGCTGGTTTGCGGGAATTGCCATCGGCGGGATGGTCGCTCTGGAAGCGATGTTCGCGGGACCAGTGTGCGGCGCGTCGATGAATCCCGCGCGTTCACTCGCCCCGGCAATTGCCAGCGGTCAGCTGCAGAGTCTCTGGATCTATCTCATTGCTCCCCCGGTCGGAGCAATTCTGGCGGTTGTGTGTGTGCGAGTTCTGCGTTCATAATGAGTGTCCGCGGGCCGCGGTGGTTCCTGCGAGCATTCAGTCATTTGTCTGGAAACGGTTATTCTTCATGAAACGTGTGCTTGTGCTGTGTACTGGAAATTCCTGTCGATCTCAGATGGCCGAGGCGCTCTGGCAGCAGATCGGCGCGGGACACTGGGAATCCCGCTCCGCCGGTTCCCGGCCTTCGGGATACGTTCATCCGCTGGCAATTCGCGCGATGTCTGAACTGGGGATGGATATCTCCGCCTGCCGCAGCAAATCTCTGGATGAGTTCCGTGATGAACCGTTTGATGTTGTTGTGACGGTCTGCGACAACGCCCAGGAAGCGTGTCCTGTGTTTCCCGGCAATGGAGCGGTGCTGCACTGGCCGTTTTATGATCCAGCGGACGCCGAGGGATCGGAAGAGGAACAGCTGGCGGTTTTTCGCCGCGTGCGGGATGAGATCAAAAGTGCAATTGGTGAATATCTGAATTCATTTACGGAGGGTCTGTGATGGCCGGTCAGTCTGCAGTTGAGTTTCCGGGCAGCTTCCGCGTACATATTGCCCTGAACGTAACTGATGTGGAGGCAGCGAAGAATTTTTACCGCCTCCTGCTTGGTACGGAGCCATCCAAGGAGCGGCCTCGTTATGCCAAATTTGAGCCACAGGACCCCTCAGTCAATCTGTCACTGAATCAGATTGACTCGGCTGTACCGCCTCAGGCCGGGTCCGCTCACTTCGGGATCCAGGTCAAATCTGTAGCTGCCGTGCATGACGCGATTGAGCGATTTCGTGCTGCTGGGATTCAGACCATTACCGAAGAAGCGACCACCTGTTGCTACGCCGTTCAGGACAAGGTCTGGGCAATCGATCCTGACGGTCACAAATGGGAAGTATTCGTCGTGCTGGAGGCTGACGCAAAGGATCAGCTGTACGAGGAATCCGGATGCTGCAGTCCACAACTCGTCTCGTTGGGGGCATGTCAGACGTCCGCGGCAGAGCAGAATCCATCGCAGTGAGCGTGTCTGCGAATCTGATACGGCGGGTCCCTGCCAGACACGTACTGACGCCAGCAAGGTCGATTCAGGGTTACCTGAATCTTCCCTGCAGTCGCAGGAAATCTGCCTCCACCACAGTTGTCACGCCTTCAACTCGATCAGCCAGAATCTCTCCGATGACGGATGCAAACTTGTAGCCATGACCAGAAAAGCCGGCTGCCACGTGCACATTGCTGTACTGCGGGTGTTCGTCGACAATGAAGTGCTCATCAGGTGTCATTGTGTACATACAGATGGATCCTCGCGATGCTGTGTGGTTCAGGCCGGGCATGACCTGACGCACGAATGCTGAAACGGGCTCGGTATCGCAAGGAGTCCATTGTCGATCCAGCATCTGCGGGTGATCAATCAGATCCCCGCCGCTGTGTTCCGCGACCTTGACGGTCGCCCCGTCAATTGACGGAAACCCATAGAATGCGCCGTGGTTCATCTGAAACAGGAATACCGGCCCGTTGATGTAGGCATGTTCTGACTCCGCTCGAATCTGATGCCACGCCAGGGCCTTCCGCAGCACTCGCAGCGGAACGGCAGCCGGCAGAAAGGAGGCCGACCATGCTCCGGCCGTGATCACGAGGGACGATGCCTGGTAATGCGCCCGCGTTGTCTGCACGGCCACACCGCGATCATCCGAACTCCAATGCAGAACACGTTCATTCGTGTGAACCTCACAGCCTGCACGAGTTGCCGCCTGCAGATATTCACTCACACACTGCTCCACCAGCAGATAACCGGCTTCCGGTTCCAATAGAACGGTGAGCTCTTCCGGGATCTGAAATCCCGGAAAGGACTGCAGGTCGCTTTCAGTGAGATGATCCAGTGGAACGGCGTGCGTTGCGGATGCCAGTTGAGCACCAACGATCACTTCTCCATTTGTCGGACCGGCCAGCAGTAATCCTGTCTGGTAGTAAAGCCGTTTTCCACAGACCTCTTCCAGTTCTGACCACAGCTGATAGGCGCGCCGCAGCAGTGGCACGTAATCGGGGTGTTCGAAGTACGCCTTGCGGATGACTCGCGTTTCACCGTGAGAACTGCCGCGATCGTGTGCAGCTGCAAATTGCTCCAGCAGGAGCACACGGTGTCCCCGCTTCGTGAGCTGATACGCTGTCGCTGAGCCCATACCACCTCCGCCCAGAATAATGCAGTCAAAATGCGACATCGATGTACCTCCGACTGGGGTGATCTGAAGCCAGCCTGCTGAGCAGATCTGTGGTTCAGGTTACGCAATCTCATTTCAAGCATTTGAACGCAACCTGGCGTGTACATGGCATATTCTGCGCCTTTTTGGGGCGTCTGTCAGTATGCTTTGACTCAGGCCGGAAAGAGCCTTCAGCAATATCAACGGCAGGCGTTCAGCATTGCCCGCAGCAGAACACAGGCGTTGTGGTTCCAGTGCCTGACGCGAAAGGAAAAGATGCGCAATCGATCTCGCTCCCATGGTTTTACACTCATCGAACTCCTTGTTGTGATCGCGATCATCGCCATTCTGATTGCGCTGCTGCTTCCGGCAGTCCAGCAGGCGCGGGAAGCAGCACGGCGGACCGAATGTCGCAATAATCTGCGTCAGCTGGGGATTGCGATGCACAATTACGTGGACATCTGCAGCAAGCTTCCCCCCTCTGCCTGCATTGATCTCTCTACTACCTCCACAGGAAACAATGGCTCGTGGGGAATTCATGGACGGTTATTGCCCTTCCTGGAGCAGGGGAATCTGTTTCAGCAGGTTGACCTGACGGTTGGCTGGGACTATCAGCCGGTCATCAATGCATTGAAGATTCCCGGCTATTCCTGCCCCAGCGATCCAGACAGCGACAAGTCACGCAATCCCGGTCTGGGTCTTCCGGTTCTGTTTCCGACCACCTACGGCTTTAACTTCGGTACATGGTTCATCTACGACCCACGTACCAACACCGGCGGCGACGGGGCATTCTTTCCCAACTCATCGCATGGATTCGCGTCGATTACCGACGGCACAAGCAATACTCTGATGGCATCCGAGGTAAAAGCCTGGACAGCGTATCGCCGCAATGGCGGTCCGCCCTCCCTCACAGCCCCGACTTCTGTGGTCGAGGCGGAGGCCGTGACAGCGGCGGGGGTGCAGTTCAAATCCACCGGCCATACAGAATGGCCTGACGGTCGAGTGCACCACCAGGGATTCACGACGACGATGTCCCCAAACTCGTACATCAGTTGCTCAGACGGCACATCGACATTCGACTGCGATTACAACTCATGGCAGGAGGGCAGGAATGGGATCAATGGCAGTCCATCCTATGCCATAATCACTTCGCGAAGCCAGCACACAGGAATTGTCCAGGTGGTACTCATGGATGGCTCAGTCCGATCCATCAGTGACAATATTGACTCTGGTGTGTGGAGGAAGCTTGGCACAAGAAGCGGTGGCGAAAT
>JALRDR010001210.1 GCA_023262145.1 Planctomycetaceae bacterium
GGCCTGACCAATGCAGTCCTTCCCGGTCAGGGCAACAGGAATGAATTCTCTCTGGATCGGACTGGGCGACTCATAGCCAATTTCGGCGAGGCGACGCAGCGTGCGTTTCTGGAGACCAAGATCCTGGAATGATTTTGGGGAGGGTGAATCGACGTCCAATGGAATTCCCGAAATGAGCAAAAGTAATAGCGGCGGAAGCCTGTACAGTGTTCGAATCTACGTCATTGGCTGCGGCAGGTCAAACATCGTTTGAGTTTCGGAGCTGTTTTCAGTTTTCCGGTACTTGCCCGGGACGGGAGGCAGAGCGTCGAGGAAACCAGACTGTGAATTCGCTCCCGGACCCCACTTCACTGGTGACAGTGATTTTTGCACGCAGTGAGTGGCAGAGGTGTTTGACAATTGCCAGACCGAGTCCGGAGCCGCCACGTGCGCGGGAGCGATCCTGATCAACGCGATAGAAGCGTTCAAAAATACGGCCAAGGAGCGACTCCGGGATGCCGTTTCCGGTATCCCGGACACTCACAGAGACTCCCCGTGGATCGACATTGGTTCTGATCCGGACTTCAGAATCCCGGTTGGAATAACGAATCGCATTATCGATCAGATTGCCAAGGATTGTGCGGGCTGCCTGACGATCGGTCTGGATTCGCACAGATGCCGGTGCGTCGCAATGCAGGTGCACCCCTGCTGCTGCTGCGACTGTCTGAAAATCAGCCACGGAATCCGTAACGATCTCCGCGAGATCAAGTGACTGAAACTGGAGCATTTCGCTGCCTGACTCCACACGGGCAAGCTGCAGCATGGACAGGATCAGCTGCAGCAGTCGCTCGGACTGATCATCAATCTGTTTCAGGAAGCGTGCGGCAGTCTGTGGGTCAGCGATTGCTCCTGCCTGCAACGTATCACTGCAGGCCTGAATGACAGTCAGTGGAGTCTTGAGTTCGTGAGAAACCCCGTTCACGAAATCTCTTCGCATGGATTCGAGTCTGCGCATCTCTGACACATCGCGAATGACGGCGACAACTCCGGCGTGGGGGCCATCCATGATCGGGCAGGCAAGCAGCAGATGAAATGCATCGTCGCGCGGATTGCGGTATTCGAGCGAACGGTTTTCCCCGTACTTCAATGCCTCATTGATGGCTTCAAGAAACGGTGGTAGTCGCACTGCCTCATAAAGCCGATGTCCGGGGCCAATCAGATCTCCAATTGAAAGCAGTCTTCTGGCTCCACCATTTACGAAGACAATTCGCTGTTCCCGATCGGTCGCAATGACACCCTCGATCATGGATTCCAGAACCGTTGTGAGCAGACCGACTGCACCATCAGAACGCAGCCGGGTCTCTTCCAGAGAACGAATGCGAGCGTGCAGTTCATTTTCGAGGCGATGCAGGGCTGTGGCCACATCGCCAAGTTCATCGGGGCGATCGGAGACTGCCAGCAGCATGTTTGCGCGGCTGGTGCGGTCAACCTCGCTGTGCATCCGGGAGGCCATGAGTCGGAGCGGTCTGATAAACCCATGGACTGCAATCAGCAGGCAGACAAGACTGATCAGCCATGTGGCGATCACAGCCTGCTGCAGCATGGCAGACATGCGCGTCTGCGCGGTGATTGTCGACGCCGGATCGGACGTCAAAAGCAGGTATGCAGTGGCTCCGGCACGAGTGATTCGACGGCAGGCTGCCAGCACTGCATGTTCGTAATTGTCCGGCACGATGTAGCGTCGGGATTGCTGCTGCTGGACGGCCGTACGGACCACAGAGACAAGTGTAATATCCGTGACCGGTCGCTGCTGTTCATCCAGAATCACGCTGCCGCTGCGTTCGAACAGTCGCAGGGTCTGACCCTCAGGAAGTGTGCGATTCAGCAGTTCGAGAATCTGCAACGCTGAACCTGGCTGCTGCATTCTGAGAGCATATTCTGTCAGTTGCAGTTGTACTGTCTGCTCATGTGCGAGGCGACTTTGAGTTTCCAGACGTACCTGCATTGTTGCTGTCAGCGCGATCAGCGCTGGCAGTGACAGGAGCAGAAAGACAGCAACAGTTCTGCGAAAGAGTTGCGAGCTGGTCAGGGACAACAGCAGACACCCGATTGTGCGGTAGGCAGTTTATTCATACGTGTGCCGACGCTGCCGTCGGCAGCAGGGTTCGCAACAGTTTATGGCAGAGTGGCACTGTTGTCAGTTGCCGCAGTGTGAGTCTTAACAATCCCGACTCGAATCCCGCAGACCGGAGTTGCGGAGTGCAGGGGCGGGAATCGCGCTGCATCAGGGCAGAAGCTCGGGGATGGGCGGGGCGGCTGCCAGCTGCTGGGTGAATTCTCTTGGAACGCCCGGGACAAGTCGCAGCAATCCCACATCGAAAACGGAATGGATCACGGTGGAAACCAGATTCGGAATGCCCCATGGGGCAGAGGCGGGTTCTCCGGCATCCCGGCTGGAATGCCCAATCACCTGTCCCCCCCGGACTCCGCCACCAGTGACCAGCAGTGGAGCGATCCGTCCCCAGTGATCGCGGCCACCCTTCGCATTGATTCTGGGAGTGCGACCCATTTCGCCGCAGGCAACGAGCATGATCTTATCCTGCTGTCCCCGCGCCCGGACGTCCTCGATGAATGCCGACAGTGCGTGATCCAGCGGATGTCCCATGTAACGCATGCCTTCTTCGACGCCCGCATTGTTGACATCGGAGTGCATATCCCAGACGAAGTTGGTGGTCACCGTGACAAATCCGCAGCCGGCTTCGCAGAGGCGCCGCGCCAGGAGCAGCAGTCGGCCCAGACTCTGCACGTTATCCACGTAGTTGCGGTGATTGTTCCACCTGCGACTGATGTCGTCGGCAGTCAGCAGGCCTGATGTGTCATACCGACGTACTACCTGCGGTGATTCGCTGCTGAGATCAAAGGCCTGTGCCACGCCACCGGTAATTGTTTCAAAAGCCTGCTGCCGAATGGAATCAATTCCCGCAGTGGCAGCGGACTTGTCGAATGTCCGCCGCAGTCCGTCCAGTCTGTCAAGCAGGTGTCGACGATCATCGAGGCGACTGCGATCAAATGACAGTGTCATATTCTGCTGAGCTTCCCCATCTGCGCCGGGAACGAAGGGACGATAGGCGTCCCCCAGCGTTCCGGCAGATGTGAAGTCTCCAAAATTCTTCACTGCAGGCTGGGCGTCCGGCACGACTGCCTGAGGGAACAGGGCGATATTTGTGGGCATGCCCGAACCGGTTCTGCTGGTCCCGGCGACGCGCGAATAAATCGAACCCAGATTGGCATTCAGTGAATTGCGTCCGACGATTGGCTTGATGTCATGGTTGCCGTCGCCGGTCTGAAAGGATCGAACAATACTGACCTGATCAGCAAGCGCAGCCAGTCGCGGGAATGTGCCCCCGAAAGTCACTCCGGGAATCTGCGTCTGCAACTCTCCTGTGGCACTCTGAATGCCAACGGGAGCTGTCATTTTAGGATCGAACGTTTCGGTCTGGCTGGGACCACCATGCAGAAACAGGAAGATGACGGAGCGGTCGCGGAGTACCGATTCTGCCACAGGCGAAGAGTTTGCGCGGGCGGTCGCGTTCAGCAGACCGTTCAGGCTGAGCCCACCCAGTCCCAGCGAGCCGGCGGTCAGGAAACTTCGCCGTCCGAGTCGTGGATCGTGATCTGCAAAAGTAAGCATGCTGGACCCTGTCGTCAGTTACGAAACGTGGCTGGCTGACACTGGCAACGCCGGGGAGATCAGGTCGGTGAGTTGTGTGGTGAACGCCTGATTGCGGCCACTGGTTGTGGCCGGTAACAGTTCATGTGAGCCGCAGTGTGTGCACTGTGACTGATCCTGATTTGATTGTAGCAGGTTCGATTGTTGCAGGTTGCAGAGACGTTTTCGCCAGTGACTGCAACGTCAGGGCGGTGCAGCGGGCGGGGCTGTGGTGAACGGATGGGTGGTTCAGGACAGTTTCCGGAGAACGCATCCTTAAAGAATGCTCCCGGAATAACAGCTTCAGGATATCGCATGACGGCAGACAGGTTACACAGGAATTCGTCTGATTGAGCTTTTTGTGAGATTCTGCGCAGGCACAGCAGACTTGTTTCCGGAGTCGGGTGAGGTGCTGGCGGATTGCTGGGCTGGCGCAAAACTGGGCTGGCGAAAAACTGGGCTGGCATTCTGCACAGATCTTCCGAGTGGAATCAGCCCGGCGGGCTGATTCCACGAGCGGCAGTTCCGAGGATTACTTTCCTTCTGCGTCAGCAGCAGCCTTCTTTTCCTGGGCCTCGGAGAGTTCGGGGTTTGGAGTGGCGTCCAGTTCCACTTCACCGCGAATCCAGTGAATAGCCTGTGTAATTGATTCAAGGTAGCGCTCGTCCGCCCAGGATGTTTCGTTATGGCCGAGGTTGTTGAAGTAGACGCGTCCATCCCCGTAATCCTTGATCCAGCAGACCGGCACGTGGTATGGCTTTGATGGTTCGCACTTTGCCATGTTCAGGCTCATGAGCACGCGAACTTTTTTGGGCTGCCAGTTCTTGTACTGGTAGATTTCATCGCGAATCTGAAACTCTTCACCAAAGGGTTTCATGAGCGGACTGGATGGTTCGTGGACAGAGATCGTCACGGTGTTGCCGGCGTTCCAGGGGTGGCCGTTGAACGTTCCGCCCACCATATCCCAGTAGGGTTCATAATCGCCGTAGGTATCAGCGGCGGAGTGGAAGCCGAGGAAGCCATGGCCCCTGGTCCGGAGCCATTCTCCAAAAAAGTACTGTCGATCGGCGTCAGCGATTGGCAGTGCGCCTGTGGTGTAGAACATGACGATGTCGTATTTCTGCAGATTTTCCTTTGTAAAGTCAGCAGCGACATCCTGTGTGCAGTCGACCTGAAAAAGCCCGGTTTTCTGACCGAGCTGGATCATGGCGATTTCAGAGGGAGCCAGCTGATCGGCGGGGCGACGAACGCTGCCGTGCACGAAACCTGCACTTTGTGTGACCATCAGAACGCGTGATTTTGCCTTTTCTGCAGCGGACAGATCGGTGAGGACAGACAGACTGCAGAAGATTGTCAGCAGCAGACGAAAACGGGCAGTGGTCATGGAGTTTCTCCGGGAGTGATCTGGCAGGCGTGGGCAATACAAATCATTGAAGCGAAATTGTGGACCGTTGGCGGCGAAATTTCCAGAGTACAATTGCCCGCGATCGCGGTGGTTCACGGAAATCCAGGCGATTGACTGCGAGCGGATGCAGGTCAGTTGCGGATCCCGGACGGTGAGCGGATTGGATTGAATGCCTGTCCGCAACGCATTCCAGTGAGTGTTTTGGCTTGTGAGTCAGTCGTGGTGCGGAGTAGGATACTGTGTGATGTTTCAGTCGCCAGCACTGTTTTCAGCGTTGTCGCTGCCGCATCACTGGCGGGTGTTCCGGACACTTTGGTTCGAGCACTTCGGACCAGACATTCCGGATGGTGTGATTTGGACAGTCTCGCGGGCGTCTCTGATTGAGCGGAGTAATGCATGCCGAATCAGAAACCATTTCAGAGCAGTGAATGCTGTCCTCCGCACCCTCGGATTGCGCGTCGAACAGCGGTGCAGGCTGGGGGGATTGGTCTGCTCGGTCTGACACAGCAGCAGCTTCCTGTGCTTGCTGCCGGGAATGGAGCGAATGGGCCGTTTCGTGCCTGCATCTACGTGTTTCTTTCCGGCGGGCTGGGGCAGCATGACAGTTTCGACATGAAGCCTGCAGCGCCTGCAGAGATCCGCGGCGAGTTCAATCCGATCCCCACGGCAACTCCGGGAATCCAGATCTGCGAGCATTTGCCCGAACTGGCTCGCCGCAGCAACCTGTGGTCACTCTGCCGTTCGCTCAGTCATTCATCCAATGAGCATTCTGCGGGTCACCACATCATGCTCACTGGTCGTTCGGATCTGCCTCCCGGGTTCAATCCATCGGTTCCTCGCCCACAGGACTGGCCTGCCATCGCAGCAATTGCTCGGGAGCTCACAGCGACCCGCAACAATCTGCCTTCCGCCGCGGTCCTTCCGGAGCAGTTGGTGCATTATTCCGGGCGTGTGATTCCCGGGCAGTACGCCGGAATCATGGGGGCACGTCGGGATCCGTGGTTCATTGATGCGTCGACGTTCCATTCCACTTCGTACGGTGCGTTTCCGGAGTACGGGTTTGATCATCAGGACCGGGGCAAGCCTGATCCGCGAACGTTTGCTGCACCCAGTCTGCAGTTGTCACACGGTGTGACTCACCCGCAGCTGAATCGCCGGCTGCAGCTGCTGCAGGAACTGGAGCAACAGAGTCGAACTCTGGAGAATTCCGCGGCAGTGAACGGCTTCGATCGATATCGCGAAGGTGCAATTTCGCTGTTGACGGGAAATCGAGTGCGGGAAGCGCTGGATGTGACTCAGGCTGACGAGGCTGTGCAGAATCGATACGGAAAGAACTCCTTCGGCTGGTCTTTGCTCATGGCACGCAGGCTGGTGGAAGCTGGTGTCAATCTGGTGCAGGTCAATCTCGGCAATGATGAAACGTGGGACACTCACGGGAATGCATTTCCGCATCTTCGGGAAAAGCTGTTCCCGCCGACGGATCGGGCCTTGAGTGCGTTGCTGGACGATCTGGCCGAAACAGGTCAGCTGGAGCATACGCTTGTTGTTGTGGCAGGGGAATTTGGCAGAACTCCAAGGATTTCGCTGCTTCCCAGCCACTACAAAGCTCCGGGACGGGATCACTGGGGAGCTTTGCAGAGCGTGCTCCTGGCTGGTGGCGGCATTCAGGGCGGCAGAGTCATCGGCAGTTCTGATGACATCGGTGCATATCCAGCGTCCGATCCTCAGAGTCCGGAGAATCTGGCGGCGACCATTTATCAGTCGCTGCAGATTGCGGCAGATGCGGTGTGGAAAGATGAAGTTGGTCGTCCGCACCACGTCTACCGAGCGGATCCAATTCAGGGGCTCACCTGAGATCGGCTGATTTGGCCGATCTGTCCGTAAGCACTGTCGTACGGAGCACCCGCTGGCCAATTTTTTTCTCAGGGGCCGATACAGCCTCGCGATTTGAGCAGTTGCGAGGCAGGCAGGTCTTGTCGGAATTATGCTGCAGTCGAGATACTGTCAGGGCAGTGGGCGGGGCCGGTTGGTTGCTCCGGCCCGTGGCGTGCGATTCACCGCAGTCCATTGAATTCCACTGACGAACCTCAACGCTGCCAACGCATTTGGCATCCGGCTGTGCATAATACAAATCCTCACGAAAGAAAACGCTATGGTTGTGGCCCGTGTAGTGAGCATCCTGCGGGAAGGGGAACCGGAGAGCAAAGTGACTGCTCGCGGCTGGGTCCGAACGCGACGGGATTCCCGTAATGGTTTTTCATTCATCGAGCTGAATGACGGCAGTTGTCTGAAGAATCTGCAGGTTGTCGTTGATGCAGCAGTGCCAGGTTATGAACAGACGATTCGGCAGGTCACTACTGGTTCGAGCGTGAGTGTGGTGGGGGTCCTGAAGGAGTCACCGGGGAAAGGGCAGCGCGTTGAACTGCACGCGGAGTCTCTGGAGCTGATCGGGACGGCAGATCCGGCTGAGTACCCGTTGCAGAAGAAGGGACACAGTATGGAATTCCTGCGGGATATTGCTCACCTGCGTCCCCGCACCAATACGTTCGGTGCGGTAGCCAGAGTTCGCAATCAGATCTGCTGGTCCATTCACTCCTTCTTTCAGAAACGTGGGTTTCTGTATCTGAACAGTCCCATCATTACCACCTCCGACTGTGAGGGCGCCGGGGAGATGTTCCAGGTGACAACGCTTGATCTGAGCATGCTTGCGCAGCGGCAGATTGATCAGATCAACTGGAAGCACGACTTCTTCGGCAAGCCGGCGTCATTGACAGTCAGCGGTCAACTGGAGGCAGAGACGTATGCCACATCTGTGGGAGACTGCTATACCTTTGGACCGACGTTCCGTGCCGAGAACAGTAATACGTCACGGCATCTGGCGGAGTTCTGGATGGTGGAGCCGGAGATGCCGTTTTACGAGCTCCCGGACAACATGGATCTGGCGGAGGAGTTCATTCGCAGTATTGTCAATGACGTGCTGGAACACTGCGGTGAAGATATGGAGTTCTTTGCTCAGCGAATCGACAAGGGTGTTATGGAGCGGCTGGAGACGATTTGCAGCAGGGAGTTCATGCGCGTTCCCTACACGGAGGCGGTGGAGATTATTCTGCAGAGCGGGCGGGAATTTGAGTATCCGATTGAATGGGGCAGCGATCTGCAGACGGAGCATGAACGTTTTCTTACGGAGGAACACTTCCGCCAGCCGGTCATTCTGTATGACTACCCAAGGACTCTGAAACCGTTTTACATGCGCTGCAATGATGACGGCCGGACCGTACGAGCAATGGACGTACTGGTCGCGGGCGTGGGAGAGATCATTGGTGGAAGTCAGCGTGAGGAACGTCTGGATGTCCTCGAACAGCGCATGCAGGAATGCGGGCTGGACCCTGCCGAATACTGGTGGTACACGGACCTGCGGCGTTATGGGACGGTGCCGCATTCGGGATTCGGGCTGGGACTGGAGCGTGCCGTGCTGCTCATCACAGGAATGGCAAATATACGCGACGTCATCCCGTTTCCGCGCACGCCAGGGCATGCCGAATTCTGAACGG
>JALRDR010000026.1 GCA_023262145.1 Planctomycetaceae bacterium
AAGCACTGGCACAGTGTTCGATCGAAACTGACTGTCCGGCCTGGTTTGTCCATGTAATAAGCGGAGTCTGTGCATGTCGCCCTGATCCGAAGATCCACTCAATGGCCCAGCGGCGATCGTATTCCCGATGGCTGAGTTCAAGGATGCCGTCACGCAGCTGCCATGACAGAATTTGCTCCCCCGAGGAGTTTGTAAGGCTCTTGCCGTCAAAGGACTCTGCTGCCCCCGGTTCAGAAGTTCGCTGCAGTGTCGTGGCATGTGGAGATACGGCATGCTGTTCACACACGTCCTGATGACATTCCATACAGTCGCTGCTGGTTGCGACCTGTGCCGGAACACGCAGAAACTCGCGTGGAGCAACTACCTGATGCCGCAGTTCTGATTCGTGATGCGGTGGGATCAGGAGCAGTGCCAGGACGCCCAGCAGTCCCATCAGAAATATGGGAAGTCTTCCCGTCTGTGTCATTGGTCAGCTCCCGGGGAATTCGCTTCGGGGAGGTATGAGTCGATTCGCGTTTTCCACCAGAGTGCAGCACGCTGCAGGTGCAGGGGAGAATCGCTGCGAAGCAGCTCGGCGAATTTCGCTGAAGCTGCCGCTGACTGGCCTTCCTCCAGCAACAATGTTGCAATCGCATAGTCCACTTCCGGCTGAGGGTCCTGCAGGGATTCCAGAATCAACCTTGCTTCACTGCCTGTACCCTGCAGGTAGCGGGATGCTGCATCGCGAATCTGTTCATCAGCAGGGAATTTCGAGGGGGAAGGTGCATCCCACGGAAAGTCTGCTGCTGGCAGCCCGCTTCCTTTTCCCAGCGCTAGAATCTGCAACCGAAAACGGCATGGCTGGCCGAAGTTGGTCCATTCCATCCATGCCAGATCCTGCTGTGCGAGAAGCAATTCAGCCTTGAGCGGCCGGGAGGACGCAGGGCGAACAGGAGCAAGACTGCGGATTGCAGCTGTTTCAAGGGCCAGGCAGCGAAAGATTCGAGCCTGGCGGATTGCTGCAGCGGCGACGGCTGAATGCCCGTTGGGGAGGGAAACAGAAAACCGTTCACCATGGCCGGAATAGACCTCGGCATCCGGAAGCCACGGTCCAAACTGTACAAAATCCTGCTCCGCAGCCGTCATGGTGATCGCCTGCTGGTGCAGCGAGTCGGATCCGACAGCAAAGGGAACGTTGGGTGAATCGAGGTCAATGA
>JALRDR010000065.1 GCA_023262145.1 Planctomycetaceae bacterium
TCCGCCACTCATGCCGACACTGAAGTCCGGCGCGGGAAATCTGACTTTCAGCTGGTAGCTGTAATCCGCTCCCTGAAATCCGCGTGCGTCACGAATACGGACGAGATAATCGCCAGCTTTCGGAGCACGGAACATCAGCCGCGAATCACTCCCCCACTGACGCATCGGATCGTCGTCGTTTTCTGCATAGACAGGGAACACCGGCAGACCAGTATCGGTCAGCACCTGCTCAGGGGCATAGGGCACAACAATGAAGCCGGGGCCCTGCAGTGGATGTGTCACCGGCGTGGTGTTGAAATAGGTCTGTCGCGATCCAAATCCGGGATAAACCTTAAACCCGGAGTCGGGCCCGCGCGGATAAAGCCACAGCTTGACCACTTCCCCGTCGGCGTACAGGTATTCATTCAGATCCATTTCCTGCCAGTTAAACAGCCGGAAATCGTCGCTGGTGGTGGAGTCCTTGCCGCGAAATGTGAAGTAGGAGTCACGAACCGCCTGCAGTTTCGCCTGCAGAATCGGCTGCCCGGTTGTTGTCAGAATCTCCACAACGGAATCAAGAGGCGAATTGTCCCGCGCTGCCTGCACTTCCACCAGAATCGTCTGGTCCTTTGCGGCATGAATCAGAAACAGGTCTTCATCAGCCTGTTCATCCTGTTCACGATGAATCACTCCGCGGACCACTGCCGGCAGCGTAAGCGGCAGCGGTTGCTGGACACCCTCCGCCGGCTCCGCTTCTGTGTACTCCTGCAACTCTGCAGTGGCGGCCGGCGCCACCACATCGGCAAGCATCAGTGGCCTTGCTGTTTCAGATTCTGCCAGTAGCGGAAAGTCAAGCGACGCAGAGTTGCTGCCGGGGGACAGCAACAACACGCGTCGTTGCTGTTCATCAACAGCAAGGCTGCTGATTCGATGACTGCTGGTATCTTCTGCTGCGAGTTCGGTGAGCGTGCCGGCATCCCAGTACTTAAGGATGCCTGACTCATCCATCGTCACCAGCAACTGACCGTCGCTGGTAATCTCCAGTTCCCGAATTGTGCCTTCATGCGCGAAGCGGGAAACCTGCAGTGGATTGACCACAGCTTCGGTGCGGGACAGCAGTCGCCAGCGGCGAATTCGGCTGTCTGCACCAACAGCATATACAGCGTTGCCATCAGGGCTGAACAGCAGCCGTAATTGTTCTGAGAGCGGATTGCCCAGCGTGTCCAGCCGTTCTCCCGTAGCCACATGCCAGATCTTGCCGGTGGCATCAGCGCTGGCTGATCCCAGCAGCGATCCATCGGGACTGAAGTCCAGATCAAACACGGCCCCGTTGTGGCCGGCGAGCGACTGCTGCAGTTCTCCTGTCTGCGTGTTGTAAAGTCGAATGGTGCGGTCATACCCCGCGGTTGCAACAAGGCTTCCATCAGGAGACATCTCAGCGGCATACAAGGCATCCGTGGCCCCGGAGTATTCCTGCACCACGTTCAGCGTCGCCGCATCCAGCAGCAGTGCCCGACCACTCAGCCCCGGTGTTCCGGTGGCGACGAGCACGCGTTGATCTTCCTGACAGAAATGAACGTCGGTGACCTTGCCATCGGGAACATCCAGTTCCGCAAGCACACGAAAATCAAGCGCCGATGAGACGCGGACTTTGCGAAAATGCCCGGTCACCAGCAGTTGTCCGTTACCGCTGATTTCGGCGGCCAGTGCCCCCGCAGTGAGTCCTGAACGAGTCTGCATGGCTGGCAGCTGCGGACGAACAGCCGACTGCATATCAAACACGGCACCGCCAAGCAGCCAATCCTCCAGCACCCGTAGTTCCCGGGCACTGGGCTGTGGCTGATCTGCCGGAGGCATCTGGTCGTCCCCCTTGCTTCGCAGCACCTGCAGCAGCCGACTCTGCGCCGGATTCTCGGGATCGATCACCGCGCCCGATTCCCCCCCGCTGCGAATTTCCGCCGGCGTCTGCAGTGACAGTCCGCCTTCCGCTTCGGCCCGCTGATGGCAGCCAAGGCAGTATTTTGAGAGCAAGGGAGCCACCTCGACGGAATAACGCACGTCAGCGGCAGGAAGCGAACGGGCACTGAGCAGTGCCACTGCGACGCACAGGCGAGCGGCACGCAGGCACCTGTTTTGTGGAGAATTCCGTACCTTCATCGACCGAATTCCATCTGCAGAACGAACGGGATGACTTCAGATCAGTCACGATTCTGACGATGCAAACAACAGTCCACAAGTCAGCACGACCGCACCGACGCCTGACAATTGCCTGCAATCGCTCGTTTGCAATGCTTCAGACTCTTGTATTTTCGCTAATATTCGTCGGGAATACACGATTCCGGAATACAGATTCGCTTCCGTCGGAAGAATCGGCTGGCAGGCTGGTTCGCTTCACCCAAAGGGGCTGAAGTTCACCTGCGGGAAATCCGAATCAGCGAATAAATCCGTCCAGTTACTGCATGTGAACCGTCCCTGGACTCCGGCAATTCCACATCCAACCGTTTATCAGTGATTGACAGCCGGTCATGAATTCACAACGTCAGTCCACAGGAATTCCATTTCTTGACGAAGCGCTCGGTGGCGGCCTCATCCCTGGCACGCTCACCGTGGTCATGGGTGCCACTGGAATCGGCAAGACGCAACTGGGGATCAGTTACTGTCAGGCGGGTGCACAGCAGGAAGGCCAGCACGGTTGTATCTTTGACCTGACGACTCGCGGTGATTCGCAGAATCAGATTGAGTATGCGGAGCGAATGTGCGGTTGGAAGATTCGCCAGAAGGTCCTGGTCGATCAGTTTGACCCGCTTTCCGTCTGGGATTCAGCAGCATCGCGTTCTGATTATCTGCACGTCTTTACTCGCGGTGGCCGCCGTGTCACGATCGGGGACATGCAGCCGGAAGAATGGCAGGAGTTCAAAGCGGATCTGATGCGACGGCTGGACCAGACCATCGCCTTCTTCTATTCCAATTTCATCCATGGAGTCCGGCGGTGCGTCATTGACGGCGTCGAACCCACAACACGAGACTCTGATTCGTTTCAGTTTCATCTGTTCGATTACGTCTACCATCAGATACTCCGCAAGGACCACGACTGGCTGGCCCGTGATCTGTTTCGAGTGCATTTTCGATCACAGCAGGAACAGATCGCGGCCCACGCATATGATCAGAATTCAATTGGTGGAATGTTCATGTATACCAGCCATGAGGTGATGCTGGATGACCTGATCTGTCGGCCGATTCAGACCGGCGATCTGCTCAGCAACGCCAACACGATTCTGATGCTGGGTCGCACCCGAGACGGCAGCCGCATGGGCCGGGCGATGTATGTTGCCAAGCACCGCGGCAGTGCCTGTTCCGAGCAGATCCTGCCTTATCAGATTACAGAGACAGGAATCATTCCAGTCTGAGCAGCTGCTCCTGGCGGCAGCGGCAACCTTCTTCATTCTGTCCCACGACACCATCCCGCCTTCTTCAGAATCCTCACACAAGTCAGACACGATGACATCAGCACCACTTCCGGAATCTCTGCAGCAGTCGCTGGCAAACAGTCGCTTCATGAAGGCGGTCCGTCGTGAACCGGTGGACACAACGCCATTGTGGATCATGCGTCAGGCCGGACGGTACCTGCCGGAATACATGGCGGTGCGAAATCGCGTTACCTTCATGGAACTCTGCAAGACCCCGGAACTTGCCTGCGAGGTCACGGTAACAGCCAGAGAAATTCTTGGTGTTGATGCGGCGATTCTGTTTGCAGATCTGCTGCCGATTCTGGAACCAATGGGAATCGATCTGGAGTACGTGAAGGGCGAAGGTCCGGTGATTCATAATCCCGTCCGCACACCTGCCGACGTCGATCGGATTCAGGCGCTTGAAAGCGTGGAAGAGCTGGATTATGTCTATCAGGCAATTCGGCTGATCCGGGCGGCTCTGCCTGATAATATCCCGCTGATCGGTTTCGCCGGCGCCCCGTTTACGCTGGCCTCCTATGCCATCGAAGGTGGCGGATCAAAAAACTACGTGCATACAAAAACGCTCATGTACAACGATGAGGGAGCCTGGCAGGCCCTGATGAACCGACTGGTGGACACAGCCATTCGCTATCTGCAGGCCCAGATCGATGCTGGCTGCCAGTGTGTTCAGGTCTTCGACAGCTGGGCCGGTTGCCTTTGTCCTTCCGACTATCAGCGATATGTGCTGCCATTCGTCCAGCGACTGATTGCGGCTGTGGAGCCACACGCACCGGTGATCAACTTTCTGAATGGCAATCCGGCATTGCTCGGGCTGCAGCGTGAAGCGGGCGGTCAGGTCATGGGAACGGACTGGCGAACACCACTGGATGTTGCCTGGCAGACCTTTGGATACGACGTGGCGATCCAGGGAAACATGGACCCCGTCTCAATCTATGCAGATCTTCCTGTACTGCGTCAGCGTGTCGCGGATATCCTCCACCTCGCAGAAGGCAGACCCGGCCACATTTTCAACCTGGGTCACGGAGTCATGCCTGACATGAACCCGGATCATGTCCGGGCGGTCGTTGACTTCGTTCACGAACTCGGCTCACGCACATGAATCAGCAGGGCTCAACAGCAGACACTCCGGCAGCCGCAGCGAATGTTGCGGTCGTCGGTGGTGGTATTACGGGGCTGGCCGCGGCACATCGGCTGCTTTCCCGCTGCCGGCACACCCGGATCTCGCTGTTTGAATCCTCACGCAGAGTCGGCGGTATCATTCGCACGGAAGAGGCGGATGGGTTCCTGATGGAACTGGGACCGGACTCCTTCATCACCAACAAGCCCGGAGCAGTGCAGCTTTGTGAAGAGCTCGGATTCAGCAGTCAGCTGATTTCCACGGATGAGCGATTTCGCAAATCTCTGGTTCTTTCCCGCGGTCGTCCTCGAGCGGTTCCCGACGGATTCATGCTCATGGCCCCGGAGAATCCGCTGGCAGTGCTGACGACGCCCATCCTGTCGCTGAAGGGTCGACTGCGGCTGCTTGGCGAATACTTCGTCAGTTCAGCGGGAGCCCAGGAGGACGAATCGCTGGCCAGTTTCGTGCGTCGCCGATTCGGCCCGGAAACACTTGACCGACTGGTGCAGCCCCTCGTTGGCGGAATCTATACGTCAGACCCCGAAAAGCTCAGCCTGCGGGCTACCCTGCCACGATTTCTGGACATGGAAAAGGAGCACGGCGGAATCATCCGTGCCGTGCTTGCCGGACGCGCCCGGAAAAGCCGCAAGGCTGTCGCTGAATCGGGAGCCCGCTACGGTTTGTTTGCCACACCTGCCGCCGGTCTTTCTTCACTCACAGGAGAGCTCCGGAAACTGCTTGAGCAAAGCGAGCGGGTCAGGCTGCGGCTGAATACTCCCATTCAAAGTCTGCGGCGCGACGACAGGGAGAATTCACCCGGCTGGGCTCTGGAAACACATACGGGGCTGGAGCGATTTGATGCTGTGATCCTGACTCTGTCGGCACGTGCTGTGCCTCAGATCCTGCCTGATGATGAATTTTCAGAGCTGAGTACTCAGCTGCGGCAGATTGAATTTGCTTCCAGTGCACTCATCGTCAGCGGCCATCAGCTGTCAGACTTTCATGATCGCATGGAGGCCTTTGGGATGGTTGTTCCTGCGGTAGAGCAGCGGGAGATTCTGGCGGTGAGCTATTCCAGCCGCAAGTTTCCGAATCGGGCCCCTGCAGGTCACCTGCTGCTGCGAACATTCGTGGGTGGCGCAATGCAGCCGCAGATGATGCAGAAGGACGACGACGAGATTCTGGACTCCGTCAATCGCGAACTTTCTGCCATCTACGGTATGCACCGAGAACCACTGTTTTCCGAGGTGATTCGTTATCACGCAGCGATGCCGCAGTATCATGTGGGTCACTGCGAGCGAATTCGCCGGATTGAATCCTGTCTGCGGCAGTTGCCGGGGCTGCAGCTTGCCGGAAGTGCTTATCACGGCGTGGGAATTCCGGACTGCATTTCCAGTGGCCGCACCGCTGCTGACTCCCTGCTTGCGGCGTTGTCCTGAGCTGCTGACATCCGGGGCAGAGTGCGGATTCGTTTGTCCTGCTCACGCACCTCGATATTATCCGGCTCTGTTAAGTTCTGTTCAGCTTTCCCCTGAGTAGTCTTTCTGGCTGCTTTGGTTAAGACAGTGCACCGAAGTTCCAGGCAGTCAGCCGATGATCGATCCCCAGCTGATAGAGCAAATCTGCAGCCGCTTCGAAGCTGCATGGCAGCAGTGTGTGGATCAGAAGCCGAAGATTGAGACGTTTCTTGCAGATCATACGGCTCCGTGGCCTGCGGATCTGCTGTCTGCGTTGCTGGAGATTGAACTGGAACTGCTGTACGGCATCGGCGAGTTTCCCTCGCCGCAGTCATTGCAGGCTCGCTTCCCGGAGCATCAGGAACTTGTCGCAGCCACCCGACAACTGGTTTTGCAGCGTTGTCAGATTCCGGCTCCTTTTGCTCCACAGCAGATCCTTCCTCAGCAGCCGACCGAAATCGTGCACCACGGTGAAGAAGAGTTCTGCCAGTTCTCCGCCGACGGAACAGTCCTGGAGGCAGATCACAGTAAATGGTCCCACGAGGTGGATACGGAATTCCGAAATGGAATCAGGCTGCAGGGGCGTTATGAACTCCTGCGAGTAATCGGGCAGGGTGGCATGGGCACCGTGCGGCTGGCCATTGATCACCAGTTGCATCGTGAGGTTGCCATCAAGATCGTGCAACTGGGCCGCCGGAAGTCAGTTCCCGTGCAGCGCTACCAGCACGCACTGCGGGAAGAGGCACGACTGGGAGCCTCGCTCAACGATCGTGCGATAGCGACGGTTCTCGATGTGGGCACACATGCCGGCCGCGACTACGTGGTGTTTGAGTATGTTCCGGGTGTCAGTCTGCGTGAGATTCTGCGGCAGCGGGAGCGGCTGCAGCTGGCGGAAGTGCACGCCTTCAGTGTCGAGGTAGCTCGAGCGCTGGACATCGCTCACGGCAAGTCCATTGTGCATCACGATCTGAAACCGGAAAACATTGTCTTTCGCTCGCCGTCTGAACCACGGATCCTTGATTTCGGAGTTGCTCAGGACCTGCAACGACGATCCGCCGGTGAAATTGCTGGTGGTACTCCCAGATATGCGGCGCCGGAGCAGGTTACCAGTTCCGGAACAGATGCGCGTACCGACCAGTATGCACTGGCTCTCATCGTCTACGAAATGCTCGCGGGGCGATTTGCATTCGATGCGCCTGATCGCAACAGCCTGCTGCAGATGCGACTCAACTCGCCGCCTCCCCGGCTGCAGGAGGCTCGCCCGGATCTTCCGCAGTCGCTCTGCGAGGCCGTCGAAAAAGCACTGTCCATCTCGGCGGGTCAGCGGTTCAATTCCTGTACAGAATTTGTGGACGCGGCGTTCAGTCAGTCAGGTACATCAGCTCGGGCACAGCTGCGGATTCCATTCGGCAGACCCGTGGATGTTTTTCTCTGCAATGTCTCCACCAATTCGGCCACCGCGCTGAAGTTATCACGCCTGCTGGAGCAGCATCGCCTGACGACGTGGTTCTACCAGCGGGATGCTGTGCCTGGACTTTCATTTCGGCGGCAGGTGACGGGCGCGATTCACCGAGCTGGAGCTGCGGTCCTGGTCATCTCTGAGGCAGCAATTCGCTCCGAGGAATTTGCGGAGCAGGTGCGCACACTGGGGGAATCACACTGTCCTGTTGTTCCACTGCTGGTGGATATCTCCGCCGATGATCTGAATCGACGTCCCGTCAGCTGGCGTTCCCTGCTGAGATCGCGGGATTTCATTGAAGTTCCCGATGAGCAACTCAGATCCGTGGAGGCGGCTCTGCTGCAGACACTGCAGAGGCTGGGCCGGAATCCCAGTGCAGCCGCGATTCCGGCCCCCCGCAGCAATAATTCCAACGCCTCACCGTTCAGCCGTCAACAGCCCTGGGAAACAGACTCCAGCCAGATTGATATCGAGGAACTGCCGCGGCTGGTGTTTCGAAATCGACTCGTTGACCAGTTTCTGAATGGCCGTAACTGTTACTTTCTGAGCGGCACCAAGGGGCTTGGGAAGACAATGCTGCTGAGCTACAAGCGACATCTGCTTGCACAGCATACAGCGGGCAGTGGTTCTGCCGATGGCCTGTGTCTGATTCCGCACGATGGCGCTTATCTGGATCTGATGAGTTCCATGCGGACGGTGTCGGAGCAGTTTGAATCGAGTCTGGCCGACCTTGCTGTCACTCGCCGATTCTGGAGTACCGCGCTGCGTGTCTCCGCGATTTCGCACCACTCAGGACTGATCGGGGCGGAAGATCAGCTGAAGGTCAGAGAATTTCCGGCGCGGTTCCAGGGCTGGCTGCGGGGGACTCGAGTAGCCCCGTCGGTGGTCTTCAGTGAACTTACCAGCATGACGATCAGCCAGGTAAATCAGCTGGTCACCCGGGGTGAAAGTTTCCTCGACGAAAAACTTCGCGCCATTCGCAGCGCCACGTGCTTCTTTATCGACAAGGTGGATCAGGCGGTTCAGGAGCGAAGTCGGGCAGCGTGGATCAGCATTCAGGCAGGACTGATCGAAGCAGCGTGGGAAATCATGAATGCGAATCGACACGTTCGCATCTACGCTTCCATTCGTCAGGAAGCTTTTGCCAACTATCACTCCGCTGTGAAAGCCAACATTGTCGGCTCCACTCTTGTCCTCAAGTATTCCGATCGCGAACTCAAATCAATGCTGGATGGACTGACCAGCTGTTATGAGGACAACAGCGGGTTTCTGGATTTCGTGGGGTTGCGAGTCATCAAACATGCCGCACGTCCATTACCGGAGGATGCCTTCCGGTTTCTGCGACGGCATACGTTCGGACGGCCGCGTGACTTTGTCGCCATTGCTCGACAGTTATCAGCGTCCGCGACACCGGCTTCGGAAGACGACTACTGCGAAATTGTCCGACACTACAGTGGCGTTAATCTGGTTGCGGATATCTTCGAGGAGATGAACGTCTTTCTGGACTGCCTCGCAGACGAAGAAAGTCGCAACCGATTCTTTCAGACCCTGACCAGCAATATCGTGGACCGCAATGAAGCGTTAATGATCTGTGCCGAATTCAATGGCATCGACGCCGCTGCCGTACGCAGCTTCGGAACGGACTCGCCTGAGATCTTTCATCCGTTTGGTGATCTGTATCTGTGCGGACTGCTGGGTGTAATCGTGGAAGACGCCGATACACACAGTGCAGTACAGCGATTTCGTCGTCCCGACGATCCGGTTCGTGCCACCGGTGCCGATCTGCCGCTCTCTGACTGGTATCTGCTGCATCCGGCGTTGTCCGTGTGGTTGCAGCAGAGCCAGTTGAACCCTCAGTTTTTCCACAATCCCATCATTACGGCCGGTGATGGCGTGATCTGGGAAGCATGGGATCCAATCTGCTGCGAAATTGCTCGACTTGCCACACTCGTGCGGGATCAGAATCTGCGCCGCTTTATCGCACTAAGTACGGCAAGCGCCCGCGAGCATCTCAAAAGCCGCGAGATGGGCAGCCTGTATCACCGTCTGCAGTCGTCCTTCAACTGGAAGTCAAACCTGAATGAACTGAGACGACTTGGGCACGAGGACCTGTCGCTGTGGCTGGAGGAGCTGCAACGGACTCAATCCGGTCAATGAACGGGCACCTGCATGGCTACGGCACGGAACAGCACTGCAGCTTCTGGCTCCGTCGCTTTCAGACGCTGTCGCTTTCAGGCACCGCCGCTGCTGGTGATGGAGGCGATACGTATGGCGGAACCTGCCTGTAACCTGCATCCCCCGCCTGCTGCCTGCTTTTAGTTGTCGCGGAAACTTGTCGTTCAGGGTTTCGGGGCTGCAGAACAGACGAATTCCAGACGAGCAGTCACGTTTCCGTCCACAGAAACACGCCCCTTCATGTAGAAGGCGTTTGCCAGTCGTTCCGTCAGATCGACTTCGATCCGGATTGTCTCTCCCGGACGGATCATGCGGCGAAACTGCACGTTATTCAGACGCGTCGCTACAGGTACTTCATCGGTCCCGGTGGGAACCATCTGAGAAATCAGCACGGCACCTGCCTGCAGACAGCTTTCGCACTGCAGAACTCCGGGGAAGACCGGGAAATCCGGGTAGTGCCCCTGGAAAACCGGCAGGTCAGGATCGAGAAACTTCTGGGCGACGATCCGAGTCTCAGAAATCTCAGTGACTTCGTCCAGCCACAGAAACGGGGTCCGATGCGGAATGCACTTCTTGATTTCTTCCGTGTTCACGGGGCGCTCCCTGGAGTCATTGAATCAGCCCGGCAGAGCCGCCTTCCGCAGTTGCGGAAGGTGGCATGCAGAGACATTCTTCAGAGCTCAATTTTCAGTTCTTCGATCTTTCGATACAGGCTGGAGAGTCCCAGCTTGAGTCGTTTTGCAGCTTCCTTTTTATCCGGACACTGCCGCAGTACTCGCGTAATGTGCAGGCGTTCATAGTGACGCAGAGCAGACCGGAGATCATCGGTATCCGGCAGTGAGGATCCACCACCAAGCAGATCTGGTGGCAGGTCATTCGGCGTGATTTCTTCGCCTTCGCACATCATCACCGCACGCTCAACGGCGTTATCAAGTTGCCGGACGTTGCCTTTCCAGTGAGCAGCCATCAGGGTGCGAATGGTTTCGCTGGTGGCGCCGGAAACGCGCTTGCCCATTGACTCCCGGTGACGCACGATGAAGTATTCCACCAGTTCCGGAATATCGTCCAGTCGTTCTCGCAACGCAGGAATGCGGATCTTCACACCATCCAGGCGATAGAACAGATCCTCTTCGAAGTTTCCGTCCGTTACTTCCTGACCCAGTTCGCGTGATGTCGCCGCAATCATTCGGCAGTCAATCCTGACAGGCTTTGTGCCGCCCACCGGAATGACCTCAGAATACTCAATCGCCCGCAGCATCTCGGACTGTGTCCCGACAGGCAGCAAGGCAATCTCGTCGAGGAAGACCGTTCCCTGACCGGCTGTCACCAGCGCACCTTCCTGACCATCGGCCGTTCCAAACAACTGGGCTTCCAGTTGCTCAACGGGCCGCGTGCCGCAGTTGACAGGCATGAACGGGTCGTCGCGGTTGGGGCCGGCGAGATGGATTTCACGAGCAAACAATTCCTTGCCCGTGCCGGTCTCACCAACCAGCAGCACGTTGGAATTGGTGGAGGCCACCTTGCGGATCGTCTTGAGCAGATCCTGAATGACGGCACTGGAACCCACAACCTGATCAAATCCCGCACTGCGGGCAAGGTCCTTCCGTAACCGCTGATTCTCGCGGAACAGATCCTGGAACTTGAACAGCCGCTGCATTCGCTTAACCAGTTCTTCAAACCGAACCGGCTTGACCAGGTAATCAAATGCACCTGCAGTAAACGCCTCAACGGCATTCTCAACAGTCGCGAATGCGGAGATGATCATCACGAACATGGCTGGGTTGATGCGATGCATCTGACGCAGCACTCGGATTCCATCACCATCCGGAAGTCGGATATCACAGATCCCGACATCAAAATCGCGTTCCTGACAAATCCGAATCGCCTCTGCAGCGGTGGACGCAGTCTGTACTTCAAATCCTTCGCCCATCAGGAATTCAGCAAGTGTGCTGCTGATGAGCTCTTCGTCCTCGACAATCAGGACTGACTTTCGTTGTGCAATGATCCCTGACACCGTTCACTCCCCCCCTGACTCTGCAGTTTGTCTGCGATTGCTGCCGACTCTGTTGCGGCAAACCTGCACTGGCTCTGTTGAGCCCCTCACGTGTAGCCGGCTGAGCCTGTCGTTGAGCCGGACATTCTGGAATCCCGTCATCGGAGTGCCACATCGAGAAGACTCATGCATCCTGACTGAGGCACTCATCATCAGCAAAACCGCGGGATTCTGCGATTGCACTGACTGATCTTCGCCAGGACTCCTGGCCTCTCTTCTGACGGGCACCGTGTGAACGGTGCCTGTGTTGACAGTAGCCGTATTAACAGAAACTGTGTTGACAGCATTTTATCGGCAGTCACTTTCATGACAGCCCTGCACCGATTGTACATGCTTTATTCGATCTTCACCGAGCCAGCACTGCCGGCATTGGTAATTCCACCGGCCTGCCGGCATCCTGTCGCGGTTCTGAAAAAACCACCAGAACCACTCGCAGACAGAAAACGCCCCGGTGCCATGACTGGCCGCCGTTTGCGGTATCTGCGGGACACCCTGCACAATCCGTCGGCACAGTTCCTGAGGAGTAGCCCCGGCTTCTGTATTCTGCGATTTTTTACAGTTGAATATCGCACCCACGCGCGACAACTCACAGCATTCGCTGCTGATTTCCGTCAAACAACCGCTGAATTCTCATCCTGAGTAAACCGGCTGCCGTATTTTCTCGAAAAACACGAATTCAGAGCACTGTTTCCCAGCAACTCAGTGTGTCAGCTGACGAAGCCATGCTGCAGTCGCGCGGCGTGCAGGGTATTCTGCAGCAGCATTGCGATTGTCATCGGCCCCACGCCACCGGGAACCGGAGTAATTGCAGCAGCCCGTTCTGCGGCTGCAGCGAATTCCACATCGCCCGCGAGGCGATCCCCAACACGATTAATGCCCACATCGATAATCACAGCCCCGGGACGCACCCAGTCTCCTCGAACAAATTCCGGGATTCCCACAGCTGCAATCAGAATCTCAGCCCGCCGACACTCTTCCGCGATCTCTGCAGTACGGCTGTGACAGATGGTCACCGTCGCGTCAGCTCCCTTCTGCAGCAGCAGTGCCGCCATCGGCTTACCAACAATGTCACTTCGACCGACAATGGTCACGCGACGTCCCGCCGTCTCTGTTCCGCTCACTTCGAGCATTTTCATTACACCAGCGGGAGTGCAGGGGAGGAATCGTGGTCGCCCCTGCAGCAGCCGTCCCACATTTTCCGGATGAAAGGCGTCCACATCCTTGAGTGGTGTAATCGCATCCAGGATCTGAGTGGAATTGAGATGCGACGGGAGCGGCAACTGCACGAGGATCCCATGCACAGAAACGTCCTCGTTCAGCGTCTGCACGAGTGCCAGCAGTTCCTGCTGCGTTGTCTCCGCCGGCAGACGATGCAGCGTGCTCTGCAGGCCCGCCCTTTCACAGGCAAGCTCCTTATTGCGTACATAGACCTGACTCGCCGGATCATCCCCCACAAGCACGGCAGCCAGATGCGGCCTCACGCCCGTTTCGTTGACAAACTGTTCCGCTGACGCAGCCGTTTCCTTACGACACTCCGCAGAAATCTGTTTTCCGTCTATGAGCGTTGCGGTCATAGTTTCTGTTCCCAGCCTTAATTCGATTCACGAGCTGTCCCGGGGGCGATGAGCAGATCTTCGGAAGACCAGCATCCGGTTTTTTCAGAATCATGACGATCGACTGCCGCACTGGCACTCACAGCGAACAGACAGCTCCACTGTTCTCGACACTGACAACCCCGCAGGAGTGCTGGATCACGCATTCTGATCCGATAGACTGGCGGAATACTTTTTTCACACTCAGCTGCCTGCCAGCGTTGATCTGCCCAGTTCCAAGTTGGCAGCGGTCCATGGGCAGGCCCTCGGAAGCCATCTCATGGGAAGACTGTCTCTCGCCTGGAAGATCCTCACTGATACTCACCTTGCGGAACGGTGTGCAGCGCTTCTGGCTCAGCCTGCAGATTCCCCGCCGTCAGATGTGACAGCGGCCCGCGCTGCGACTCCCGACGTGGCTGCGGCGGTCAGCCCTTTGGCAACGGGAAGAAGTGAAGCTCTGACGCTGCTGGCCGACCTGCAGCGTGAAGGACGACTGCTGGACTTTCTCAAGGAGCCCATCGAAAGCTACTCCGATGCTCAGGTCGGAGCGGCTGTGCGGGCAATTCATCGTGATTGTGCGGCGGTCGTTGAGCGGCAGTTTGCCGTGCGACCGGTGATCGACCAGCCCGAAGGTTCAGCGGTTGATTCCAGCAGATGGTCACCTGCTCAGGTTCGCATCACCGGTAATTCAGGCAACGGCGGAAATGTCACGCTGATGCACAACGGCTGGAAAGCCACCCAGTGCGAACTGCCACGCTGGACCGGATCTGCAGATGACAGCCTGATTCTTGCACCCGCCGAGGCAGGTGAATCGTCCCGCTGAATTCAGGCCAGTCCGCCACGCTGCTGCCGGCCCTCAAAGCGCATCGTCGAAGACCGTAACTGACTCAGAAATCACAAGCGGTGTTTCCATTTCGTCATATCTGAGCTGAGCTCGCACGACAGCATTCCGCAATGATTCCTGCCCCTGCAGAGTAATCTGGAAATCAAACTTCTCGTTTGGCTTGATCAGTGGCACGGTGATGTAGCGTACCACATTACCGGATAGCAGTTCTCCCGGCACATCTCGGGTTCCGGCCGCCAGCACTCGGATCCCCTGCGGAACCTGCAGCGCAACTCGCACGTTGCGCGCCGTTGCTGTCCCGCGATTATTGACGGTGACCGTGAAGCCGAATCGTTCCCCAATGGCAACAGGAGCATTCACGCGACTGATGTCAGCAGTCACATTGTGCAGCCCCTCCACCATGACCACAGTGTTGTCTTCCGCAAGTGAACGGAAGCCTGCAGATTCCACCACTTCGATGGCAGATTCCATGCGGCCGGCAACATCCGGAATCAGTTCCACATCAAGCACCGTCTGACTGCCAGGTTCGATGACCGGTACCCGCCAGCGGATCTGGCGATTCGTTTTGTTGTACTGTCCGTTCTGCCCAATGGAAACAACACGCATTCCGGCAGGAACCGTCTCAATCACCTCTGCTCCCTCGGCCGGAAAACTTGTCTCATTGACAATTACATTCTGGAAGCTCGCCGCGCGACCAACATAGCGTCGGTCAGGCCCCAGACGCTGCACATGCAACTGTGCTCCCACCACCACCAGATCAGCCTTCGCCATTTTGGTACTGATGCCCTCGCCGGTGACCTCTGCTGCAACACGCACCTGATCACCCGCCTCCGCAGCAACAACCTGCAAGTCAATGGACTCAGTCTCGCCGGCTCGCAGAACCGCCAGTTCGTACTCCAGATCACTGCCTTCCGGATGCCGCAGGCCAGGGGGCAGAATACTGTGCAGAACCACTCCGGTGGCATCTCCCGTGCCCTGGTTATGGATGCGAAACTGCAGGCCGACACGATCGCCAACGCGCACTTCCGGCGGGCCCAGGATTTCGAGCACCAGCCGTGGGGCTCGAATCACTGTTGCAGAACGTACCTGCGCATTGTAGCGAACGGTAGCTGTGCCGTTCAGAGTTCCCTCCCCCGTGGGTCGAACCTGCACCTGAAACTCCTTCGTTTCGCCGGCACGCAATTCAGCAATGGTCCACGAAACAACACCACGATCATTGTTCTGATCCGGAACAGGAAGAGCCTGAATCAGCTCGGCAGCAGATGTCAGCTCATCATCGATCACAAGATCGAACGCCGCCGCCTCACCTTCGTTGGTCACAATAATTCGATAGTTCAGAGGTACTCCAACGATGGCGGAAGCTGGAGCTTCCTTGCGCACTGTCAACTGCGGACGCATCTCCTCAGTCACCTGCCGCTGAACACCAGCCGCAGTCAGCTCCGGAACCCGTTCCGACTCCAGTGGTGGCAACATGCGGCCAGCACCCGTATTTGCTCCACCAGCGGCATCCACCGGGAACGGTACTGCGCCTCCGTCGTCGCCAAATGGCGTTGTGGTCTGCGTGTTGTTGTCCAGCGACGGCATGAATGGCCCTTCGTCAATTGCTGCAGTGGTCGGCGACCGGCTGGTATTGCGTCCGCTGCTGCTGCCCGCTGCTGTCCTTGCAGCGGCCGGCAATGTTGATGTCGGTTCCAGAAACAGAGGTTCCTCGGCCCCGCCAGTGGTGGCGGAATCCATCACAGAATCCACTGCTGGTGCATTCAGTTCCGCGAAACCGGACCGCCCCTGCCCATCCTCCCGAACGTTGAATGCAGCCCCGCCGCCGGCAGGCAGCCCGGACGAACCGGTCGGTTGATCCGGAATCAAAAAGGACTCCAGCGTCTCGACCGGCTCCGCAACAGGATCCGGAGATGGTGCAGTGGCGGGCAGTGCTGCCGGTGTATCAAACTGCAACAGCGGATCTTCAGTGTTCCCTTCAGGAGCAGCTGGTGCTGCATTCGCTGCGTCTGCAAACGTGGTGGCAAAACCATCCGCTGGCGGATTAGCGACAGGTGCCGGATCATTGGCATTCAGGGGATCGCCGCTGGCGACCGGAGCTGGTTGTGGAAGGTCAGAAAAGGAGAAGACAGCGGGATCAGCGGCAGTTCCATCGCCTGAATCCGCTGCGGGCAGAGGAATTGCTTCATCCGCTGAAAAGCTGACGGACTGTACGCCTGCCTGAGGCACTTCTGGTATTTCAAACAGAAAGTCCCCGCCGCTGGATTCTGCTGACGGACGCGCAGAGGAAGTCACCTGCGGAAAAGGCTGATCGGCAGCAGATCGACTGAAGCCGGCAGACACTGCGGCGTCGCCAGCGGCTGGATCCGGCTCACTCAGGCCAGGAGCGCCGGCAAAGTCAAACTGCTGCTCTGCATCTGCCCCGAAATCGATCTGCGCACCCGAAAACTCCTGAAATTCAGCGGTTCCGGCCTCAGCAGACAAGTCCTGCAGCCCGTCAGCAGCATTCTCATCCACCGCAGTGACAGCCGACGAATCGGAAAGACTCTGCTGTACCTCAGCGGCAATCCAGACTCCGGCGCCCAGTACAACAACTACGGCAGCGATCTTCAGAATCGACTTTGACACGGGACTCCCTCCCCAGGGTCACCACACTCAAACCACCGCTTTCCAGTCCGTTTTCAAGCGGCAATTGGCGACACATTGGCGTGCTAAGTAGCAGAATCTGCCGAACGCTGAAAGACGACTTTGAAAAAACTCCAGAAATCACGGCCGCTGAAACGACTGTCGGCCGATCCGATTTCCCTGGCAGCGTGACTGAAATCTGAAGTACGGCTTGCGAACCTGGCAGTTTCTTTGACAATTAAGAGCGGATAACGTCTGTCCAGTGTTTGCTGATCCTGGCACCAGGTTGATTCCCATGCGTCTTTTTGTCGTATTTGCCGTCATCGTCCTGCAGCTGCACTCTGCCTCCAGCCTGCACGCTCAGACATCCACGCCCCGCTTCAGCTCCCCGACGCAGTCGTCGCGCATCTGGAATCAGGCATTTCGGGGCACAGGCAGCCAGTATCTCCGTGCAGGCGCCCCGACGGCAGCAGCACCGGTCAGTTCTGTTGTTCCTGTTCCGCACCAGCACTCGCACACACACTGGGGGCAGGATTACAGCTGGAACATGAATCCGTTCGGCAGATTCACTTCGTGGCAGGCTTACTCTTCACAAGTCGGATTCGTATCCGGTCACAGAAGGTCCCGCTATTACACGTCCAGCCATTGGTCACCGTATGGGTGGGGGACAGGACTTCCGGCGTGTCCATCGGGCAGTGGACTGTATACGACGTGGCCCGGGACAACACAGCTGATTCCGCTGGAGTGGTGGTGGAATGGCGTTCCGTGGTATTCCACGTGGAACGTACCGCCCACCATTGTTCAGCCTCAGATCAGTATCCAGATCAGCGGTACAGCAGACCAGCAGGGTATCCCGGTTCATGACGCTGTCCACGGGGCGCTGCCGGCGCCCCCTGCATCGCCGTTGCTGCAGGATGAATTTGAGCCGCCGCCTGCCGGCCGTGATGTGCCGCCAGCCCCGCTGCCGCTCCAGGCACTACGCAGTCAGTCAGCCGGGGATGCCGCCTTCCGAGCGGGTGATTATGCACTTGCGGATCAGCACTATGCCGAGGCTGCGGAAGACGACCGGACTGCCGGCGGGCTGCTGATTCGCCGTATGCTGGCCCGCATCATGCTGCAGGATTTCGGCCAGGCATCTGTTCATCTGCGGCAGTTGCTGCAGCTGGACGATCCACAGCACGTCCCGCTGAATCTGCAGGAACTCTATGGCCTCGATCCGATACAGCGGGAATCACATTCAGCCACGGCGTTATGGGACTGGCTGGAAGAGCGTCCGGAATCTGCTGATCGCCTGCTGCTGATGGCTGCCTTTCAGGGGCTGCATGGCCGTAGTTCACTCAGTCTGCAACTGCTGCAGCAACTGGGCGGCATTCCGGAAAACGCTGAACAGACAAAGCGACTGGCACGCATTATTGCTCGCTCGACAGGCTCAGCTGAGAACAACACCGCTGCCCCTCAGAAAGCCGCCAGCCTGGTGCCGACGGCTGTTGCGGCAGAGACAGGCATCGTCATCCGCGGGGAACATCGCATTCTCGCAGCGGATCGACAGCACCAGACCGATTGAGTTTGCTCAGCTGTCTGCCGCTGATCTGACTTCAGGGGCTGCTTCCATGGTTCCCAGTGCAGCATTCAGCATCGTCTGCACCGCCTTATCCAGCGGACCGGGCAGAGTACAGCCGGATGCCAGCTGATGACCGCCACCTGAGAACTGTGCGGCAAGTGCAGCCACATTATGTGGTTCACGACAACGCAGACTGAATTTAATCTGAGTCGTCGGGAGTTCGACAGCGATGAATGCCATTTCTGCTCCTGCGACCGTCAGGCAGCGGTTAACCAGCCCTTCAGTATCAGCAGGGCTGGTTCCTGTTTCTTCCATGTCTGCCGCAGACACCTGCAGCCAGTTGAGTCGGCCATCCGCAGCGGTCCTGACAGCGGAAAGGACTTTGCCCGACAGCAGCACACGCTGGAGCGACATCTGTTCGTGAATCAGGCGATACATCTCATGCGGTCTGGCACCGAAATCGATGAGTCGTCCAGCCAGTCGCATCGTCTCAGAACGCGTTGAAGGGAAACGAAACCAGCCGGTATCGGTGGCAATCCCGGCATACAGGACGTCGGCAATTGTCGCATCCGGTTCTCGTTCAAACTCTTCGAACAGACGACAGACCATCTCAGCCGCCGCCGCCGCCGTCGTATCGCGAAACATATGCGGCCCCATCTCGTCCGATACGAGATGATGATCAATCACGATGTGCTCACGTGCAGACGACCGAATGATGTCCGCCATGGCGCCCAGTTGCTGCCAGGAGCTGGTGTCAACGGTCAGGAATGCATCCGGCAGGGTGAACTGCTGCTTTGGCACATCCACGTTGAGCTGCAGTACCTCCTGCCCCTCGGACATGAACGCGATTGTTGCCGGCACTGCAGATGCATTCACGATCGTCGCGGTACGTCCCAGGCTGCGCAGCAGATACTGCAATCCAAGTTCGGAGCCCAGTGCATCTGCATCCGGGCGGACATGACTGCAGATCACGAACGATGAATGTTGCAGAAGCAGCGTTTTCAGCTCAGACCAGTTTACAGAACCCACCATGTTACTCCCTCAGATCTGAGATCTCGGGCAGGCGATGGAAATTCTCTGCTTCCATTCTGCTCCGCTTGCTGCCTCTCCGAGGCAAGTCTAGTGCAGTCAGCCCGGGTTGTCTTGCAGGAAATGGCTCGGATCACGATTCCTCCGTCTTCAAAAAATATGCGCAAGAAACAAGAATCCTCAGGGAGTGGAGCAGCCTGGGATAATTCCATGCTGCCAGGAATTCTGGCTTGCTGACATCTTGTGCATTAGGCAGCGTCTTGCTCCTGTATCTCCGTACTTCGTCGCTTCGCCCCGAAAACAACTCCCGGAACTCAGGAACACAGTATGTCGCCCCGACCGGACTATTCGGGAATTCGGGCCACTGTTATGGGGCTGGGAAGCTTTGGTGGTGGCGTCGCCGCAGCGCGTTTTCTGGCTGCTCAGGGTGCTCGCGTATCAGTCACTGATCTGCGCGACAAATCGCAACTGCTGGATTCACTTCACGCCCTGCAGAACTGTCCGATTGAACAACTGGTAACTGGTCAGCACCCGGAAGAGCTGTTTCGGGACTGCCAGCTGCTGATTGTGAATCCAGCAGTTCCGCCGGGCAATCCGCTCGTTGAACTGGCTCGCACACAGGGCGCGGAAATCAGCACCGAGATCAACCTGTTCCTGCGACATCAGCCGGGACGGCTGATCGCTGTCAGCGGCAGTAACGGAAAGTCCACAACGTCTGCTTTGACGGCAACTCTGCTGCAGCATTCCTTTCCCGATGTGAACACGTTTCTGGGCGGTAATATTGGTGGCAGTCTGCTTGAGGAACTCCATCGCATTCAGCCTGATGACTTTGTGGTTCTGGAACTCAGCAGCTTTCAATTACATCGCATTGACGTCAGTTTTTTTCATCCACAGGCTGCAGTGCTCACCGGTTTTTCCCCCAATCATCTGGACTGGCACGGTTCGCTGACGGATTACCGAACGGCCAAGCAGAAGCTGTTTGGCAGCGCCTGTCGGGATTCCTGCGGCATCGTCCCGGCTGAAACTGAAGCGGACTTCTCACCCCGACACGACTGGAGAATCCGCGGCAGAAAACATGTCTTCGGACTTCAGGACACCGGTGAAGACGGCGCCTTTTTGCAATCGGGAATGCTGCTGCTCAGAACGGCAGCGGGACGACGGGAAGACACCTGCCGGCTGCAGATCCCACGGACGCTGCCTGGTGCGCACAATGCCGGCAATATCGCTGCTGCCTGTTGTGCAGCGTGGTTGTGTGAAGCTGATCCCGCTGGCTTCGAGAATGCTCTGCGGGGGTTCGCACCGCTCCCGCATCGTCTGCAGAAGACAGCTGCGTGCAACGGCATCGAGTTCTGGGATGACTCCAAGGCGACAACCCCGGCCGCTGCTGCGGCGGCACTGAAGTTGTTCTCCGGGCGCGCAATTGTGATAGCGGGCGGCGCCAGCAAGGGAGTGGATCCGGAGCCGTTGGCTGCAGCCATTCGCACCCATGCAAAATCAGCGGTGCTGATCGGTGAATCAGCCAGTGTCCTGCAAAGGCTGCTGAATGCCGACCACCACAAACAGAGAGCCGCATGTCAGATTGCCAGTGACTTCGAGAGTGGATTTCGGATGGCAGTTGAATCTGCGACAAGCGGCGATATTGTTCTGCTTTCTCCTGGCTGCGCCAGCTATGACTGGTTTCGAGACTATCGCCATCGAGGTGAGGTTTTCTGCAAGCTTGTTTCCGAATGGATTGAATCGCAATGATCGCCTGCATACGTCACTCTCTCCTCTGCACGGGGCTCGGATTCATGCTGTCTCTTGCCGGCTGTGGCGAATCTTCTCCTGAAATGCCGCAAGAATCGGAACCTGTCGCAATACAAGCAACTGCTGCAGACATCCGCATCAGAACTCCCGAGTCTGTGCGCAGAGAACTGAACTGCTATCAGGCCGAATTCCGGATGCAGGGGATGCAGATTGTGGAGTGTTCTCTGTTTCAGACAGGACAAAAGGACATCTCTGCGTTACAGGGCCTGCAGTTGAAGGCGCTTGATCTGGGCATGACGAAAGTGGACGACCTGAGCCCACTGGTCGGCATGCCACTCCAGCGACTGGACCTCGAATCCACTCCGGTGAGCAATCTTGAAGCATTGCGTGACATGCCCCTGCAGGTGCTCAAAATGCAGCAGACCAGCGTCACGGACTTTCAGGTCCTTGACGGGATGCCTCTGCAGCAACTGAATGTTCTTGATCTGCCATTCCGGAATGAGGATCTGCTGTATGTTGCAAAGGCGCCTCTGGAGACACTCTGGCTGGCCGGGACTCAGGTCACCGAGCTTGCTCGAATACCCCTCGACAATCTGGAGAGTCTCGATATCGAACGAACTGCTGTCAGTCGTCTCGATGTCCTCTCAACGAGCCCTCGACTTGTCCGTCTGAATATCGCCGAAACAAAAGTCACCGACCTGACACCGCTCCGTGGACTGCGGCTGCAAAGAATCACCCTGACGCCGCAGACCATCACCACGGGAATGGAATATCTGCGAAAGATGAGCACACTGCAGGAAATCCGTACCGACTTGACTGTGGCTCAGACTGCAGACGAATTCTGGAAACGCTACGACCTTGATCTGTACCAGCCAATACCTCCGGAATCGGACGCGAACCCGAGCGCGGACCCGGACGCAAAATCAGAATCGGAAGCGAACTCCGAAACATCGCCGACACCAGATGCAACGGGCAGCTCCACCACTGCTGAATCCGCGGCTGGAAACGACGCTGGTTCAACCGAGGAGAAATCCGCTGACGAACCGGCCAGCCCGAATCCGGGATGATCAGCAGGTCGATGCGCGAGATTGCGATCCGCTGTGCTGCCACACCGTTCCGCTCCCCCAGCACCCCAGCCGTGCCTCTCGCACATCTGTTCCCATTGGTCACCGATTTCGGTGGTTTCTGCCGAAGTAACGGGGACATGATCGGAAGCAGCCGAAATGCGCCTCGCGGAGTCTCATCCGCCGATGTCAGAGATGTCACTCCGCACCGCCTTCCGTCTGTGAATGCTCAACCCCGCTGACTGTTTCGGTCGATGAGCCACAGGAGGCGTGCTGCGCGGATCTCTGCGTCGCCCGCCCCAGTCTGAGAAGTACTTTCAGACGGTCACCTGCAGGAAGAAGGCCGCCCGTGGACGGTTCCAGCCAGCCCCCCATCGTTTCGTCGCTGCCAGAAGGCTACCACCTGGACTGCCGGTATGGGCTTGTCTATGGAGCAGCTCCGCAGACCGTTGATGATCTCACACAACTGGCTGGACTCACGCTGCAACACATGGCATCGCTGAATCATGCAGGAGTGTACCGCTTCGGGCAGATCGCACTCTGGAAGTACCGTGAGCTGGATTCGTTTCACAAATTGCTCGGCCTGACACTGCGGCAGTTGATTGATCTTAACTGGGTGGAACAGGCTCGGTCACGTAGTCGTAGTACAGCGTCCGTTCGGCAGTTCACCGTGCAGCCAGTCTTTCGACTGCTGACTACAGCAGCCATCTCGATGCTGGCCGGTATTCTGCTGCTCATCATGCTCCTTCCGGAACAGCCGCAGGCGTTTCCTGGAATGCTCGCCGCCGAAACAACGGAGATTACGACACCGGTCTTCTGTCAGCTGGATGAGCTGCTCGTAAATCCTGGTGATGAAGTCTTCACAGGAGATACAATCTGTCTGCTGAAGAATCTGGAGAACCCCAGACGCACTGCCGAACTGGAGCAGAAAGTTGCCTCCGCTCAGGAAGAGCTGCGGCAGATTGAAGCGCAGGCTTCCCTCGATACGGATCGCAGAATTCTTGAACTGGAAGCCGAAATCTCCGCGCTGAGCATGTCATTTCAGCAATGGCTGCCGACGACAAATTCCCGGTCCGGAAACCATCTGCAGACTGGCTGGAGCGGTTCTCGTTCCGGTCGTATGCAGCAGACCATCGCTCGATTTGCGGATGCTTCCAGTGCCAGGAAAATTCTCTTCTTCAATTCGTCCTCGCCCCTGAACGACGGTGGGGCAGGCAGCCTGAGCAGTCCTCAGGATCCGGCAGCGGATGCTGCCCCGACGGTCGCTCCGGACAATCGCTCCGTCGTGCTGCATCAGATTCAGCAGCGGATGCTGCGGCTGGAAGAAGTACAGAAGCAGATTCCCGAGCAGATTGAAACGGCTCTGGGACTGCAGACGGCACGAAACAACCTGGTATCGCTGCAGGACGAACTGGCAGTACTCAAACGTGCCGAAAGTGCAATCGAAGTCAAGTCGCCGGCGCATGGCATCGTCGCGGAAGTCCTCGTTCTGCCGGGTGAACGTCGAGAAGCCGCGCAGGTCCTGTTGCGAATCCTGCACGAAGACCGCCGCCACATTCAGCTGACACTGGATACCTCCCGCATTCATGAACTGGCGGAGGGAGCTGAAGTGGATCTGATCTTTCCCGGCAATCAGGTTCGCAGTGGTCTGGTGAGCCGAATTCCGCTCATTGCCCGAACACCAGCGTCCACAACTGCAGCAACCGCCAGCATCAAGGTCCTGCACTGCGGAAAACTCTGGCCGTCACTTCCCATCGGAAGCGACGTGCAGGTGATCCCCGTTGTGCGCACAGGCAGTGATGCCACTCACTGATCAGCAATCAGATACAGGTGAGCATCCGTCCGCAGCAGAATGGAGCCGTCCACAAAGACCGGTGTTGCCACTGTATGCTCGTCAGCAACGGAGTTCTCTGCGAGCAGTTCAAAGCTGTCTCCACCGGCATTCACGACGAACACCGTGCCGTCCTGGCGTGTCAGATAGACGCGGCCGTCGGCCACCACGGGAGACGCACGAAACGTGTTGCGGTTCTTCGGCAACTGGCCCGTCCAGATCACACGCCCCGTCTGCAGGTCCAGACAATCGACGGTCCCGCGAGTTTCGCCTGTGTCCCGACAGACGTAGACGCGTCCGCCATGAATCGCGGGAGTAGGAACGTCGGCTGATGTCTCTTCGTTGGACCAGATGACATGCGATTCTGTCACGTCACCCCGGCCGCCCATACGGACAGCCGTCAGCGAATTTCCGCGGGCATAGGGAGCAACCACGATTCCCTCGCCAACCGCAGCTGAAGCGATTGAACGGAAGTACTTGTGACCTGTCGGATTCAGACCGCTCAGGCGCCACAGTTCCTGCCCCGTGCGACCGTCGTGACTTGTCACATGATCGGCCCCGAGCACCACCAGTTCGTCAAAGTCCTGATGGGGAACGACTACCGGAGTGGCGTAACTTTGTGCAGCTTCTTCAGGTGCACCGAGTTCACGTTTATGCAGCCACAGCAGCTTTCCCGTCTGCTTTTCAAAGGCAGCCAGATACGATGGACCGGAATGCATACAGGCAACGACGACGGCGTTACGCGTCAGAATCGGTGAAGTTCCCAGATCCCACCACAATGTATCCTCGCCATACTTTTCCTGCAGATTCAGACTCCAGAGCAACTTGCCGTCTGCACTGAATCCCCCCAGATCACCGCTTTTGAAGTAGGAAAACACATACTGCCCGTCAGTGACTGCAGATGGGTTAGCCCCGGTTCCATCCTTTCCGGGCTTGCCCGGAACCGCATCACCCAGTTCAGCACGCCACTCCTCCTTGCCCTGCCGATTGATGCAGAAAACCAGATTGCGGCCTTCCTGAGTACCCGTCAGGAAGATCCGATCGCCACTGACAACAGGAGTTGATGCGCCGCGTGCCGCCAGCGGCGCCTTCCAGACAACGTTCCTGTCCGCCGACCAGCTCAGTGGATAACCAGCGCCGGCTGCTGCCCCGTCGCCACCGGGTCCACGCCATGACATCCAGTCGCCCGCAGAAACGGTCGAAACGAACAACAGCGCAAGAATTGGAATGAGCAGACGCATGATCCGAACCCCAACTGCAAAGGGAATGTGAAATGATTCAGAGAGAATGGCGATTCGTCATCGTCGCAGACTCAGCAGCGCGGGCGCAGTCCGCCTTTCCATTCGCCGTCTTTGAACTCAATATCGCCTCAGTGAGCATGAGCCGAATCGTGCTGATCCTCGTCGGCAGACTCTTCCGGAAAGCTGGCGAAACGACCAAACGACCCGGAAAGCTGAGCGGAACCGCAAAGCAGCGCGATGCACGTCAAAAGCGTGACGTAAATAAATTTGCCCGTGTAATTGCTCACAGTCAGCCCGAGGAAATAGTGACTGCCACCTTCCGGAGGTGAAACTGCTCCCCAGACAAGCACGGAAACCAGCATGAGCAGAATGATGCCCAGAATGCCGCCTCGACGAATCACCGGAAATGCCTTGCTCCAGTTGACCCCCAGTGACCAGTAGCCAATCCATGCCAGCAGCGGCAGCCATGGAATCACAACCAGTACCAGACTGATTACCAGATTCCGCAGTGCGGACAGCAATTCAACCAGACTGAAGAATACGTTGAATAACGCTTCCATAATTCATCACCAGCAAAAGCTAACGCGTGAGTTGTGAAGTGGAGCACCTCTGACTGGCAGCACCAGAACCGGCAGCACCAGAACAGGCAACAACTGAACGGAACAAAAGAACCGGGCAGCAGCCTGTGCAGTGATCGCTCGGACGCCGCAGGGGAACTCTGAGCATGCGCTGGACGCGAACAACCCGGACCTGAACCAGCCTCGCCTGACATTTATACCGTGCACGGGAGGCCGCAGAAGCAGTAGTCTAGCCAGCAACGCCCCGTCGACTCCACCGCCCCAGCCACAGGATCACAGTTTTCGCGAAACAGGCGAAACGGGATCAGACCGCAGGATTGACCGCCACTCCGTCACTGGAGGCTGACTTCAGGGCAGCATCCAGGACCAGCTGCGTCTGCAATGCGACTTCAGGCCAGAATGAATCCGTCTGACCGCTGGCGACCAGTGCGGCAAAGTCACGAAACAACTGCGTTTCCTGAGCATTTGCGTGGTTGTTGCTGTACTCTGCCAGGGTGTGTGTTCGCAATGACTTTTCCATGTTGAAGAAGCAGCCATCAGCCACAAAGTTGTGCTGGCCCACATCAAAAGCCACTTCATTGCCAAAGTAGGGCAGTACAAAGTCCTGACAGGTCAGATAACCCTGAGTACCACTGACGTGGAACCACTGCTGATGGTTGGCGCGGAAGGAATTGAAGAAGGTTGCAGAAACTCCACTGGCAAAATGCAGCTCTCCCTGGAATTCCATCGGCACGATGGCATCACTGTCCGGACGACGAACGCCATGCAGAATTCGCCCACGAACTTCCACCGGCATCTCATACTGCATCGCCCACAGAATAATCCGGATTGTATACCAGCCCAGATCACCCAGACATCCTGCCGGCTCCAGCTGACTACTGGCCCGAATATTTGACGACACCCACTGCTCGTCAGCACAAAAACTGAACTGACTGGCGATGCGGCGAATTGTCCCCACGCTGCTGTTGTCGTCCAGAACATCCCGCATCGCCTGCATTCGAGCACTGTGCATGAACATCACACCGTCCATGAACTGAACTCCGGAACTCTCACAGGCAGCAATCATCCTGCGCACTTCCTCGGCATCAACTCCACACGGCTTTTCCACCATGACATGTTTGCCGGCCTCCGCTGCCCGGACGACCCAGTCCGTGCGGACGCCTGTCGGCAACGGAATATAAACAGCGTCGACGTCATCACGAGCAAGCAATGCCTCATAGCTGCCGACTGCATCAACCGTGTGTGGAACCGGTACCGATCCCTGACAGGCATCAATGAACTGCTGCGCCTTTTCCTGCGAACGGCTGGCAACCGCCACCACCTGTCCATTGCCGGACGCTGCAATGGAATGCCAGTTCTTCATTGCAATTCCGGCGGTGCTGAGGATTCCCCAGCGACAATTCTGCTGACTCATGTCAGACTCCATAAATGCTTCAGTTTGGAGAAATCAACTTTGTGACTTCAGGAAAACTCTGCCAACTTCGGCACGACAGACACTCGCCTGGCATGATGCACGCTGCTGGCCGATCCCTGAATCGGTCGGTACGCTGCCGAACACCGGTGTCGGCGGCAGTCCCCCCCTGAGACCCGCCGACCACCTGGTCAGTTTTCTAACAGAACTTTGCACTCAGACAAGTTGCT
>JALRDR010000068.1 GCA_023262145.1 Planctomycetaceae bacterium
GCAGCAACTTGCAGCACTGATGACACATCCGGAGAATGGACGCTTCACCCGCACCATTGTCAACCGCCTCTGGTACAGTCTGACAGGACGCGGAATTGTACATCCGCTGGATGCAATGCAGTCCCCCCCATGGAATGCGGATCTGCTGGATTATCTGGCGGTCTTCTTTTCAGAAAACGGCTATGACCTGAAAGAGACATTGTTTCACATCGCCACTTCCCAGGCATATCAGTCACGGACAGTCACACGCAGCGAAGAACACAATCTGGCGGTCGGCTGGCGAGGTCCGGTCTCCCGACGACTCACAGCAGAACAGTTTCTGGACGCTGTCTGGCAGCTCACCGAAGCAGCGCCGCCCGCAATCGATGCCACGGTAGTGCGTGTCCTGAATGATTCTGAGCAGGAGTCAGTGGCTTTGCAGGGGGAATGGATCTGGGGGGCAAGTGCTGCACCGGGATCTGTACCGCCAGCCGGTGAGGTCATTACTCTGAGGAAGACCTTTACTCTGGACGCAGCTGCCGAGCGAGCTGCGGTGCTGATCACCTGTGATAACGCCGCAACACTTCTCGTGAACGGCGTTCAGGTCTGGGAAGGTACCGAATGGTCGCGTCCCGGCGTGGTGGAAATCTCTCCTCACCTGCACCCCGGAACAAACACACTCCTCGTCCGTGCTCGAAATGCCGGTGACGGGCCCAACGCGGCCGGACTGTTTCTGCAGGCGGTACTGCGAACCAACACCGGTGAACAGCAGGTGCTCACCAGTGACGGCTCCTGGCAGTGGAATGCAACCGCAATTCAGCCTGCAGAGAACCCCCTTCGCATTCCCGTGGATGGCTGGCAGAAAGTGGTGGTTGTGCCGGCACTTGATGTCTGGCAGCAGGCTCTGCGCACATCCGGACAACCGGCGCTGATGCAGTTGTTCCATCAGTCAGCAGTGATGGTCCGCGCATCACTGCTGAAGAACAGCGCTTTGATGCGAGCACTGGGGCGTCCCCATCGAGAACAGATCGTGTCCATGCGACCAGGTGAGCTGAGCACGCTGGAGGCCATTGTTCTGTCCAATGGCGATGAACTTTCCGCCTGGCTGCAGCACGGAGCAGTACGGTTGCAGACACAGGCTGCCGAAAACCCGGCGCAGCTGATCACTTATCTGAGCCGCTTCGCGTGGGGCAGAGATCCTGAGTCGGATGAATTGCGGTTACTTGTCAGCTTTCTGCAGTCGGAGCAGGGGTCGATCTCAGAACGTGTGCAAGATCTGCTCTGGACACTTGTGATGTCTCCGGAGTTCCTGCTGGTCCGCTGAACAGGTCAGGAATGCAGGCCCATGCTGCCACCGCAAGCCCGCTGCAGACTTCAGACGCACCTGACAGTCAGTTGGCTGTCTCAGAACGCACCATCAGTTCATCACGTTTCCGGAAGAGCGTCTTCAGTCGCTCTCTCGAATACAGGCGAATGACGTTCTTCTTGTAACGCAGGCGTCCAAGCTCATCGTAATCCAGATGCTCCATAATCTTTGGACTGGCCAGATCCGCATACAGTTTGGCAAATGTTTCCGGATCAACACCTCGACCGTCTTCCAGATCCTGTTCGGCATCAATTCCGCCAACTGAAAGACTGAAAAAATTGACACCCGTGGTGACATTCTTCAGTTCACTGCCCGAAACCAGCAGACTCTCAAGATCCTGCGAGGACTTCTTCACCACCCGGTAGGCGCTCAGCACGTCGTTCCCGATTTCCATCGTCTGGGATTCCTGTGCCTGGATATGATCTGTGTCTGCAGTACAGAACAGGCCCGCCAGGAACCCGGTGCCGAGCAGCAGCGTTGCGGAAATGGCATGGGAAATCCGGAGCATGGAACTGGATCCTCAAAAACTCAGGGTCGACTGATGACTGGAACGACAGCACCGCTGTTGCCAGTGGCTGCTGATAGCGCAACTAAGCCAAAGCGATCATGCGGCACGACGATCAGCAGAGTCCGCTGAATCTTCCGGCTTCCGCAATGGCAGGGATGAAGCTGGAGCATCTGACTGCCCGGACGCACCCAGATGAAAACTGAATGCGGTCAGAGCAAGACAGCAAAAAAGGGCAAATAGACACCCCATGACAGCAATCTGATCGTCTGACATGACCGCGCGGAGTTCCAGCATTGTTGTTTTCCCGATAGCTGTCCGACATTAAGCCAACGCACACCGCCGGCGTCAGAGAACAAGCCGACAGCTCCATGAACGGTCTTCGTCATCCCTGCCGGCCAACTTCACCACGGCTGCCGCAGCCCGCAAGGTCTCCCCAGAAAGCAAGTTCAACGCGGCCGATCAGATCGATCACCTGCTGGCAGTCTGGGTAATTTTGGTGGCATTTAATGCAGAGAACCCTTCGGACCGGAAAAAGCCGACCAACCGGACTAATCCGGATATGCCGCACTCTCCGATTCAGTCGATTCCAACACTGCGGGGTGACATCAAGCCCCATCATGTTGAAGACAATCATCGGGCTTCGCCGCCGACAGCGATCCCGAAGAGTCGCCGCTGGTTATGCAGCACGTAACCGCGGGTGAGGCGCAGGAACTCGTTATGAAACTGGCTGCATTCCGAATCCCAGCTTTGCTCGCCTGCATTGCATCGCTGAGTCTCGCGGCAGGCTGCTCCGACAAATCGGAGCAGGCAGACAAGCTGGTCAGCCGAGCCAGTGAACTGAGCCGAAACGGAGAGCCGAAACAGGCGTTCGAGCTGGTCAATAAAGCGCTGCAGGAGACTCCCGATCACATCGCCGGACTCATTCTGCGGGGGCGTCTGCTGCAGCAGAATGGAAATCCGGAAGCAGCCTCATCAGATCTCAGAAGAGCGATCAGTCTGGCTCCCGACAGCACCGAACCGCTGCTTGTGCTGGCCGACCTGTACGCTGCTCAGGGAATGCTTCCCGCTGCACAAAAGTGCCTCGAAGATCTGCTCCAGAAAAGTCCCGAGAACCATGCTGCTCGATTCTCCCTGGCAAAGATCCTGCTGCAGAACCGGCAGACGGAAACCGCCCTGGAATTACTGGAACTGACTCCGCGAGGATCTGACAACTTTTCAGAAGCGATGCTCCTGCATGCGGAACATGCGTACCAGCAGGACCCATCAGCATGCGTCGCAAACCTGACGGATGTGCTTACAGCAGACACCAACAACATTCAGGCG
>JALRDR010000129.1 GCA_023262145.1 Planctomycetaceae bacterium
TTCGTCGTTGCCCGTAAACCTCGTCGTGGCTGTCTCCCGTCGAGAAGCTCTGGTGACAGGACTGCAGCAGCGTTTTGTTCTGGTTCTCGTTGCCCATGGGCTGAGTGACGGAAGCGGAACCGACCTGCTGCAGAAACTCACGGTGCACGGAAGGCCGCTCACCGGTGCTCTGCTGTCCTATCATGCCAACCTGACCGTCATCCAGCAGGCTCTCAGCAATGGCTACCAATTCGTACTGCAGCAGCCGGTTTCAGCGATCCGGATCGTGGAGCTGTTGAAGGTGCTGCCGCAGCTGAGCGAATACGCGGACCGTGTGTGGACACCCGACGATACGATTCCGTTTCCGCTTGCAGGCGTTGAGAACACAATCCACCTGGATGATGTTGCCGGTTTGACGCGAATTGATGTGAGCGATCGACTGAGCAAGCCAGAGCTGATTCACATCATCAGATCAGTGGAATATCAGTTCGATGGCAAGGAGCGTCTGGAGTACTTTGATCGTGACACTCTGGAGCGTATTGTTCTGCTGATTCGCAGGTGGAGCCGGCTCAGACTTGCCCGCAGGAAAGCGGCCAGCACAACAGTTCCGGAAAGACCATCCGCGCGGAGGGATGTGGGCTGAACGGCAAGCCACGACGTCGACTATTCGGATGGTTCCGAAACACCAATTCGAAATACCTGCAGATCAACCTGCTCATTGTTCAGCAGCAGCTCCGCAGTTGAACGCGTATTCCCGGATTCGACGGGCCTGACCTCAAGCCGAAACAGGCGGGACTCACCGGCGCGGAGGGTATTCAGGGCCACCTCGACCGTACGTTCATTTGGGCGACCGACCAGCTCCGCGTGCTCCAGTGCCGGATCAAGCTCCAGCAGAATACGCAGATTCTCTGCTGGCGCATTGCCGGTATTCTCCAGCCGAAACATGACTCGCGCCCATTCATTGACGACAACCTGAACCGGCGGCTCCATGATCTCCATGGTGACAATCGCCTGACTGTCAATGGCCGGAGGTGTCGTCTGAGGACGCGGCAGCGGAGCTGAAGGGGTCCAGCCACGTTGACCACTGCCGGGTACGCTGGTGTAAGTGGATACTGCCATCGTCGCCGATACTTCCGTGATGGACTCAAAAACCGTATCGCGAGTTGTCAGTGGAGATACCGGCGGAATTGCAGTGAACTGCAGAATCCGTTCTTCCCGCGGCATCAGGCCGCTGATCAACCATGTCAGCACATTGTTTCGAAGCAGCGGTGAGTCTGAAGCTGATCGAATCTCAGTCTGCGGAGGGAGCAGTTCCCGAACCAGCAGGCCATCGATTATCTGCTCCCCCAGATTTGTGATGGCAATGCGGATCTGAACTTCACCATCGACCGACTCTTCGGGCAGGATGCGAATGACGCGTAAGTCCTGACTTGCCACCAGCGGACCGGGAAGAATTCGCACCGATGATTCCAGCAGCTCCACATCTCTGCTGCTGGATTCTGCCAATGGAAACAGATCGCGGCGGTCACCGCCGATCGCAGCGACTGCGGTTCTCCAGCCACCGGGGCTGAGCCGACTTAAGGCCTGACGAATCACGGATGGCTGCGGTAACGGCTGTATCAGATCACTGCGAATTCGCTGAGTCCGGATGGCGCCTGCCCCGGGCAGACTGCCCAGACGCTCAAAGGTGACCTGCAGTTGCGGACCATCAGTTCGCCCGTAATTCCGGATTTGAGGGTAGTCAGAGGCAAGCGGGAAATCGCGACTGATACTCCGTCCCGGATAGGCTACAGGTGGGCCGAACAGACGATAGCTGCCCGACATCTGCTGTAGCATCAACAACGATTCGTCGCGATCTGAAGCGACGATCTGCAGATCTGAATTTCCATATTCCGATGGGAGCTCAGAAACCTGATCAAGTACTCCCCCGGCATTGATCGGCCGTATGGAATCGTTCTGCCATGCAGTAGCATCTGCCGCAATTCCCATCCCGATGCTGAACAGAGTCATGCCCAGCCCGGTACAGCCAGCAACACAGGCCAGCACCCACGACAGATTGGCAAGTGTAAATGCGGTGCTGCTTTCGATTAACTCTGCAAACAAACGCAGAAGTCGCTCCGGAATCACGAGCAATGCCGTGATCCAGCGACCTTCGAAGAGCAGCGGCCATTTCAGACTGTCGCCATAAAGCGCAGCCAGAAAGATGAAGCAAAGCAGACTGCCGGCGATAAACAGGATTTCTGAGGTCATTTTTGCACATCCATGCACAGCAGCAATCGCGTTGCCACCTGATTCGTCTGCCACACCCACGAGGCTGCGAATTTCCTATTCTGTGAAGCCTACTTCATTTGACGCTGCAGGGGAATTCCGATTGCGGCAAACGTCGGCACTGCCTGCCTTGACGACCTGCCACCGCTGCTGACCAGGTCTTGTCAGCGCTCTGGCTGTGGACGGAAGGGCCACTTCGGGCTTCCCGGAGGATCTTCGCGGTATGGGGTACGCCCCAGTGCAAAATCTTCCGGCACTATTCTGCGACTGCTGTAATAGTCCTTGTCATTGATGAAGCCGTAGAAGGTTGGGTAGAACGGATCCACGAACGACACGTCCGCCTGCTGCGGCACGTCATGACCCAGCAGAAACATGGAGGCATTGACAATCAGCCGTCGCAGATCCTCATCCACAAAGTCTACGGCCGCACCAGCTGTGGTAC
>JALRDR010000170.1 GCA_023262145.1 Planctomycetaceae bacterium
CCCGCGCCCTTTCCGTCTGGGTAAATGCAACAGGATGGAGCCTGACGGACAGTCATGACTCCGAAGATTCTGCCCACAAGCATGACGCTGACGATCATTCCCATGATGGTCACGCTCCCGCGGAGCACGGTGGTGAGGAACCCGGCCACGACGTTCATCACGACGAAGGGGACAGTCATTCTGCCCCGGCGGCCGATCACGCTGCCGTTCCGTCTGCTGCTGCCATCACTGATTACACAACCACGGGGTTGGCGGTGGAAGCGGCAGAGGCCGGTACCCATGCTGCACCGACCGTCTATTCCGGCACCTTCTATCGACTGGCAACCTTCGGTGGGCTCGAACTGACGCTCGATTATTACATCGACAGTCTGACGCTTGTGATGTTCACGATGGTAACGTTCATTGCCACCTGCATTCATCTGTTCGCGATGGGCTATATGTCCGACGAACTGACGGAAGAGTATGTCGACCATTCGGCTCACCTGAGCAACGGTCACCATGTGCACAGACCGGGGCGTTTTTATCGTTTCTTTGCATTCCTGTCTCTGTTCTGCTTTTCCATGCTGGGGCTGGTCCTGGCAGGAAATATCTTCCAGGTCTTTGTGTTCTGGGAACTTGTGGGGATCTGCAGTTTCCTGCTCATCGGCTTCTACACAGAACGAAAGTCTGCCAGCAACGCTGCCAACAAAGCGTTCATCATGAATCGTGTCGGGGACTTCGGGTTTCTGATCGGACTGATGGTTATCTGGACCTTCTTTGGCACATTCCGCTTTGGTGAAACAACAGATGCCGCAGGGCATGTTGTGGAAGCGGGGCTGTTTCAACTGCTTCCGCGTGCAGAAGGTGGCGATGTTCTGCGAGATGCAGAGACTGGTGATGTGCTCATTTCCACCGCGAACGCGCCAGTGAACAGTTCCCGGACGATTCCCTACTTTCTGCTGGTGGTGGCAGGACTGGGTGTCTTTGCAGGCTGCATCGGCAAGAGCGCACAGTTTCCTCTGCAGACATGGCTGCCGGACGCGATGGAAGGGCCCACACCGGTGTCGGCGCTGGTGCATTCCGCCACCATGGTGGCCGCCGGTGTTTATCTTACCGGCCGTTTTTACCCGATGTTTGTCCAGGAAGTTCTGCTCACTATTGCTTACATCGGCTGCATCACACTCTTTGTTGGGGCGACAATCGCGGTTGTTGCCACCGACATCAAGAAGGTACTCGCCTATTCAACCATCAGTCAGCTGGGATACATGATGCTGGGGCTGGGTGTTTTTGGATGGGGCGCGGGCCTGTTCCACCTGGTGACGCACGCCTTTTTCAAATCGCTCATGTTCCTTTGTTCCGGCAGTGTGATTCATGGTTGTCACCACGAACAGGAAATGCCAAAGATGGGCGGGCTGCGGCGCAAGATGCCGATCACGGCATACACCATGCTGATTGGCGTGATTGCCATCAGCGGCCTTGCCATCCCCGGGCTTAGTCAGTATGGGTTTGCGTTCTCCGGGTTCTACTCCAAGGATGAGATCGTCGCGACGGCACTGGCCTTTGTGAATTCCAACCCAGCCCATTTTCTGCTCTTCGTGCTGCCGCTTCTGACAGCCGGGATTACTGCGTTCTACATGTTCCGGCTCTGGTTCTACACATTTGCCGGCACGCCTCGTGATCACCATGTTTATGATCACTGTCATGAAAGCCCGGCAATCATGACAGGACCGCTCCTCGCTCTGTCAGTGTTCGCCGCCTACTGTGCCCTGGGCGGAAATAAAGGTGTACTGTACAGTCTGATTACCGCTGACCAGCCGCACTATATTGCTCACGGGATTGCCGGTGCGCTGACACTCCCTGATCATGACGCCATTCATCACGTTCATGACACCGCTGGTATCCTGGCCCTGTTGGCCGCGTTCTCCGGTACTTTTGTAGCGTGGTTGCTGTATGCTTCCGGCCGCGTCAGCCCGGCAAATATTCAGCGTCAGCTTGTCGGGGTACACTCATTCCTCGTCAACAAATGGCATTTCGACGAACTTTATGATGGCGTGTTCATGCAGCCGATGCATGTGGTCGGAAAATTCTGTGCATGGTTCGATCGCACTGTGTTTGATGGCATTCTGCACGGGGCGGCAAAGATCACGAAAGTTGTGTCGCAATGGGACCGCGTCTTCGATGAGACTGTTGTTGATGGTCTGGTGAATGTCATTGGTCGAGTAACTTATTCTGCGGGCTTATCTCTGAAGCGAATTCAGACGGGAAGTCTCAGACAATATGTGATGTTCATTGTGGCCGGGGTTGTCGCGTTGTTTGCGGTTGTCCTGACAACGTTTCCACGCTGACCCGGGCCTGCTGTTTATTGAAGTCCGGTAAGTCCTGACTTCGCTGTGTGTTCTGCGGAACTGAAACTCCTTGTTGGTAACCGTCCTCTGCTCAAGTGATTTCTGCAGTGGACGGACTGTAGATCAGGCTGTGAATCGATCATGAATCCTTTCTTGCTGCTTTCAATGCTGATCTTTCTTCCCTTGATCGGTGCAGTTCTGCTGCTGATCTTTGATGAGAAGAATACGGATGCGATGCGATTCTGGTCGCTCGGTGTCACGCTGGTGACATTCATCCTTTCTGTCGTACTGTGGTGTCAGTACGAACCCTCAGAAGGCATGCTGCTCGCCGAGGTGAAGGACTGGATACCATCCTGGAATGTCTATTACCGCCTTGGTGTGGACGGAATCAGTCTTCCTCTGGTGCTGCTCACGGGACTGGTCAGTGCCCTGGCAATGACGGCCAGCTGGAGCATTACAAAGCATGTCCGCGGCTATCTGATTCTGTTCCTGATGCTGGAAGCCGGCATGATGGGGGTCTTCCTGTCCCTCGACTTCTTCCTGTTCTACGTGTTCTGGGAAGTCATGCTGCTGCCGATGTACTTTTTGATTGGTGTCTGGGGCGGACCGCGTCGCGAGTATGCGGCGAT
>JALRDR010000174.1 GCA_023262145.1 Planctomycetaceae bacterium
GCTATCGAGGGCGGCTGCTCGTCCCAGCTCGGCTTTGAAATAGATCGGGTCATCTCGGGCAATCTTTGCGTAGGTCTCATTCGCCTGATCAAAGCGGCCAAGCGCCTCGAGAAATCACTGGACAACCCGGGCATGACACTCCGAATTGCCTCTTCCGTACTTGTCAGCAGAAACTTCTTCAGCGCTGCGAACGTCCAGTCGGCAAGTTGCGTCTGCAGTTGCGCATCGATGGACTGCACGATCGTCTGGTGCAGCTGATCGACAAGCAGCGGATGCGCATCCACATCTCCCAGCGTTGTCTGAGCCAGGAGTTGCCGTGCCTGCTGGCGTGCCTGTTCACTTGCTGCTGCCACGCCCAGAATTTCGTCGCCCTCCTTATATTCATTGGCAGCCCCCAGCAGACGGCACCACGCTGCGTGGTCGAAGCGGCCGTATTGCTGCTGGATCTGCTGCAGCAGTCCAGTGACGTCGGCTGCACGGAAGGCTGCTGAGAGCAGCGGAGCACCGGCCATCCCGGTGGCAATCGGAATGCCAGCCAGACCGCGTACAAATGATCGTCGGGACGCATCCATTTTCTTCTCCCCCACTGCCTGACGGAATGTTCTGATGCTATGGCATCGACCGCAGGAACTCAAATGTCCCCTGCAGTCGGGTCGGCAGGCGATCGGCCGTGCCTCGGCGGTCAGGGGCCAGCTGGCCGTTATGCCGGAAAACTGCGATGGAAGGTTGCGGTGGCTCGCCGGGCGTGATGCAATTTACGGAGGGCGGGCCAGGCGACGTGTGGTCACGACTGCTCATCCGCTGCCCGGTTGTTACTTCCCGCGGTACGCATGCTTCCTGCTCACGATCCGGGTGCAGAATGGAACTCTGGAATTTTGGTCGCAATGTGATCAGCCGCCCGCGGGATCTGTACACGCCGCGAGATGAAGCGGAGGTTCTGCGGATTCTTGACCGTCATGCCGGACAGCGTATCCGCGTTGTGGGCAGCTGGCATTCGTGGAGTCGGGTGCTGGAATCTGATCAGGTGCTGCTGGATCTGCGACACCTGAATCACGTGGAGATTGCCGCGGTTAGCCCGCCGACATCCGCACGCATTGGCGGAGGCTGTCAGATCAAGCAAGTACTCGCGGCGCTGGAGCGGCTGGCGGGGATGACGCTGCCATCTGTTGGATTTATTTCAGAGCAGACCGTTGCGGGCGCGATTTCCACAAGCACGCATGGGTCCGGTGCGCATTCGCTGTCCCAGTACGTGCTGGAAGTCCGCGTTGCGCGCTATGACCAGACAACTGGCCAGGCTGCGATTGTCACGATTGATGCGGGCGATGAGCTTCTGGCCGCCCGCTGCAGCCTCGGTGCGCTGGGAATCATACTCAGCGTGACCATGCAGATCCGGCCGCTGTATCACGTGGAGGAAACGTTTCGGGAGTACCGGACCGTGGAGGATGTGCTGGCTCAGCAGCGGCAATATCCGCTGCAGCAATTCTATCTGGTGCCGTGGCGGTGGACATTGTTTGCCCAGCATCGCCGGGAGGTGCAAGGTGCATCTTCCGCTACGTTGTGGCTGTACCAGTGGTACCGCTTTCTGGTATTCGATGTGGCCATGCATCTTGTGATTTTAACACTGGTGAAGCTGCTGCGGGCTCATGCCGTGGTGCGGGCTGTCTTCCGCTGGGTGATTCCGGCCTGCGTCGTGCGGAACTGGTCTGTGATCGGGCCGGCCAGTCGGCAACTGATCATGGAACATGAGCTGTTTCGTTGCGTGGAGACGGAGGTCTTTGTGCGGGGAAGTCAGCTGTCTGACGCACTGCAGTTCGTAAAGCTGACGCTGGTTGCTGCCGACAATGCTCGGACAGATCTGCCAGCCAGGTATCTGCAGCAGTTGGCCGATTCGGGCACAGAACAGAAACTCCAGCAGCTGCGTGGGCGATACTGTCACCACTATCCGATTTGCGTGCGCCGAGTGCTTCCGGAGCAGACGTTGATTTCCATGGCCAGCGAGCAGGGGCTGCAGATCACCCAGGCGGATGGCGACTGGTTTGCGATTACGCTTACAAATTATCATCGCGGAGAGCAGCGGCGTCCGTTTGATCAGCTGGCAGAGTTTCTGACCGGCAGCATGGCAACCCTGTTTGCTGCTCGACCGCACTGGGGGAAAATCTGTCAGGCCAAGGCCAGTCAGATCACGGCACTGTACCCCGGCTTTGAGCGTTTTCGGGAGCTGGTCCAGCAGGCCGACCGCGATGCTGTCTTTCGTAACGACTGGACTGCCGAGTTGTTGCAGCGGCCCGATGAGATGTCACGCGGTTCCAATGCGGAGTGACCGTTTCCGGATTGCAGTCGTTTCTTGTCTGACTCAGCGAGGCACACGAACCGTTGCAGTGCTC
>JALRDR010000195.1 GCA_023262145.1 Planctomycetaceae bacterium
TGATGAATTACCAGTCGCCGTTCTCACAAGGTCAGCACAACACCCACTAAGTGCACATCATATATAGTCTGTTGAAATGGCACATCGCCATGTAGTCTGACATTGTCGTTTGGTCGATGGATTGCATTTTGGTTGTTGTGCTCTGAAATGTCTGCCTCCAGATCGAACAGCAGATCCATTGTGCCACCGTCATCGATGTACTTCCAGTTGCCGTGACGAATGGCCCGCATGCGGCGGTTGTTCCGCTGAATTCTCCAGCAGAATGTACGGTCAGTAACGGGCTCGATCTCCCCCGTGAGCACTGGCAGCAGATTCATGCCATCCAGCACATAGCCCTCCGGAGTTTCTCCGCCGGCCGCCGCCAGAAATGTGGCTGTCAGGTCCATCGTAATGGCCTGTTGACTGCTGACAGTTCCAGCCTTCAGTCTTGCCGGCCACCGCATCAGACAGGGGACACGAATTCCACCTTCCCAGAGCGTGGCCTTGTGATGGAACAACGGCAGGTTGCTGGCCCAGCGTTCGCCACCGTTGTCACTGGACAGAACAAACAGGGTGTTGTCTGACACGCCCGCCGCTTCCAGTTCCTGCATGATCATCCCAACGCCATCGTCCACACGTTCCAGCATCGCCTTGTAACCTTCACGGCTGCCTTCGAGCATGTTTTCGCTGGTCACTTTCGGGTCCGGACGATTCGGCGGCTGGAACGGAGCATGCACGGCCAGGTGCGGGACGTACATGAAGAAGGGACGATCAGCATTCTTACGAACAAACGCCGCCGCCCGTTCATTGATCAGGTCCGTGAGGTAGCCTTCCGCCTTGGAGATTTCCAGACCATCCCGCAGTGCATACGTACCATCGTAATAGGTATGCCGGTAGTAATCCGCATGCCCCAGAAGTTCTCCGAAGTACTCGTCGAAGCCATGATGCAGCGGATTGAACTCATCGTCATATCCCAGATGCCATTTGCCGAACACTCCGTTGGCATATCCGGCTGCCCCCAGCATTTTCGCAATGCCTGGCTGCGTCGCAGGCAGGCCGATGCCGTGATGCATGACCTCGATCTTCTTCCATTCTCCGTCAATCAGCCGCTGACGATCTGCCGTATATCCCAGCGCCCATTCGAAGCCTACGCGTTGCTGCCAGCGCCCCGTGATAAAGCCGCAGCGTGTCGGTGAACAGACCGGAGCGTTGGCATAGAAGTCAGTAAACTTCACCCCTTCGCTGGCCAGCCGATCAATATTCGGCGTGTTGATGTCCTTTGAACCCATGCAGCCCAGATCGCCGTAACCCATATCGTCCACCAGCACGAAGACGATATTCGGAGCACGTTCTGTCTGTGGAGCATGTTCTGTTGCCCCTCCATTGTCTTCTGCTGACAGCGCAGAACCGCTGAGCACAAACAGTGGCAGACAGACCACAAGACCGAAAATACGCATCTCAACACCTTTCTGTTGCAGTACCGTGTAAAGGCGGAAGTTATCTGTTGCATTGGCTGGATGCCAGGATGAGCTTCAGGGAAACACCCTGACTGTCAGATGAGAATCTCACTCACTTCTGACTCACTGGCATTGTTGAAGTGTTCCAGCGGCAGGCCAAAACAGCGAGCCAGTGTCAGATGCAGACTGGCCAGCGGAGTATGTTCGCGGAGTAAGAAATGCTGCCCGGTCCTTAGCTTTCCACCCCCGCTGCCGGCAAGAAGTATCGGCAGGTTTTCGCGACGATGACCATTCCCGTCCTTCATCCCTGATCCATACAGCACGATGGCGTTGTCCAGCAGAGTACCGTCACCTTCCTGAACGGAGTTCATTCGCTGGAGCAGCCAGGCAAACTGTTCGATATACCAGCGGCTGACTGTGGTGTACTCCCGGATCGCCTGCGGCTGATTTCTGTGATGCGACATGCCATGGTGGTCGGACGTCACTCCCTCCAGAAACGTAAAACTCTGCCGACTGAATCCGTGTGCTGTCATTAATGTTCCCACACGTGTGGAATCCGTCTGCAACGCCAGTACCATCAGTTCCATCATCATACGCAGGTGCTCGTCACGCTCACGCGGCAGACCGGCGGCGGGGCGGCTGAGATCAGGGGCTGATCCTGCCAAATCCTGAAGTGGTGCCGCCGTCAGCGAACGTTCCATGCGGACTTCGAGCGAACGGACACTTTCAAGGTACTCATCCAGCTTGCTGCGATCAGATTCGCTCACCCGCAGACGCAGTGACCGCGCTTCCCCAAGAACAAGATCCAGCACACTGGTTCGGGCTGCCATCGCCGCACGTGATTCCGGGTTGGTACGCGTGCGAAACAACCGATCGAAGGCCACCCGCGGATTGATCTCGGGGGAAATTCTCTGACCGTCCGGACTCCACGAAACTGTATTCGCAAAGGCGATCGGGCTTTTTCCGTCACCGCCCTGTCGCGGCGGTTCTGTGCCCAGTTCGAGCGACGGCAACTGTGTGCTGCCGCCGATTTTCGCCGCAACCAATTGATCGAGTGAAGCAGGACAACGTCCGTTATCGACGCCACGTCCAGTCAGGAACGCCGATGTCATGCGAACGTGATTCCCAGCCGTCACGTTGTCCAGATGTGACAGAATACTCAGCTTCTTTCGCAACGGCGTCAGCGGCTCAAGGATCGGTGAGATCTGATAGTCCGAACCTTCTCCCTGTACGTCCCACGCCGCGGGATACACTCCATTTGGCTGAAATACGCAGAGCAGTCGCTGCGGCGCTGCAACCGGAGCAGCAGCGCGCAACGCTGGCTGCATCGCCTCCAGCCACGGCAGTGAGACTATTGCAGCACTGCTGCGGAGTACTGTGCGGCGTGGAAGAGCACGAAACAGCATAAGACTGAACTTCGCATTGAGGACCGAGACAAGGCACCGGTCAGCATCAGCGATACTGACAATCCAGTGCAATTTTTATTATGATCCCGCAGGCAATGAAATTCACCTGCTCTGGGACAAAGTTGTGACTGATTCCAGCATCAATGATCATGTCCGGAAGGTTCTGAATCCGTACGCCGTCATTTCCGTTGAACAGGAAGAACTCCGCGCCCACGGTGACTCAGGCAGATTTCGCACGGATCAGTTTGAGGTCCATGGTCCGTTACTCCTGTGCGGTCCGACGCTGGTTCTGCCACCAGTGTGCCCCTTTACGGGAGAAACCAATGATCTGGTGGCCGTCAGAAGTCGCCCCCAGTATCCCTCAATGAAACTTGTGCTGCATCAGCGAAGCTGCACCGTCACGTTCTTCATCACCAGCCGAGTCATGCGGAAGCAACGGCAGCATAAGTTCATCTACTTCATGCTGATGCTGGTCGGCATCGAGCTGATGTTTTCCTCACCGCTGCTGACAAGCCTGTTTGGCCTGAACCTTCTCGGCAGTTTCTCCGGTTTTGGCCAGTTCTTCGGTGCCATCTGGATCCTCTTCTGCATCAATGCGATCCAGCACAATTTTCTGCACCTGGTCCTGACGCGGTTCGAGAAGCCGGACTGTTTCTGGATCAGAGGCTTTAAGGAAACTCACCTGCGGCATTTTCTTGACTGCCGCGAGGGCATGATGCGGTCTGCGCACCAGCGAAAGACTCAATCTTCCTGAAGCAGGCTACGCCGCTACGGTTGAACTGCAGCAACCCACTCTCTGCAGCGGTTAATGGCCCTCATCAGGAGCCACACCCTGCTGCTGAAATGCCTTTGTGAGCACCACCGCCTCAATCATTGCGTCCAGGCGACCGCCGCTGACTTCGCAGGCTTCAATCACCTGCCGAATTGCCGCCTCATCAAATGGCTGCAACTGCCGCCCCAGCGCAAAACTGAGCAGACGCCTGGCCAGATTACGACGGAAATGATCCGCGCGTTCCCGCGCCAGCCAGCGTTTCAGTTCCGCTGCTCCGGAAAACTGCTGACCACCAGGCAGAACACCCGTCGCATCAATCGCCTGACCGTTCTCGCGAGTACGAAATCGGCCAGCCGCGTTGAATTGCTCCAGCCCGAATCCGAGTGGATCAATTCGCGAATGACATTCCGCACAGGACGGATCGCGACGATGCAGCTCCAGTTCATCCCGCAGTGTTTTCCCTTTCCGCTGACCCGCGTCTCCCGGAAGAACTCCGGCATCCGGTGGCGGCTCCCCGGCAGACAGCCCGAGCAGGGTTTCCAGAATCCACTTGCCACGCACTACGGGGCTGGTTCGCGTGGGGCTGCTGGTTGCAATCAGCACACTGCCCATTCCCAGCAGTCCTCCGCGCACGGGATCACGTAACTGCACCAGCCGAAATTCATCCCCCTGCACACCGGAAATACCGTAATGCTCTGCCAGTCGGGCATTCAGAAAACTGCGATCACTGTGCAGCAGCTCATCCACGCTGCCAGCCCCACCCAGCAGCATTGCAAACATCAACGTTGTCTCTTCGCGCATGTCGGCGGCAAGTTGAGCATTAAACTCCGGGAATTCACCGGGATCCGGCCCGCTCCCGTTGCTGAGTGCTGCGAGCCCCAGCCATTCGCTGGAAAACGCTTCCGCGAACGCCCGCATCCGGGAATCTCCCAGCATCCGCTGTACCTCCTTGACCAGCACTGCCGGCTGCCTCAGCTGACCTTCGGCAGCAAGCTGGCGCAGCGGCTCATCGGGCATGGACAGCCACAGAAAATAGGATAATCGCGAGGCAAGTTCCCAGGATGTCAATGACGTGTCGCTCTCCGCCTTTGTTCCTCCGGGCTCGCGCTCCAGTTCCACACGATAAAGAAAGTGAGGTGACACCAGAATCGCGGCACAGCTCAGCCGAAATGCTTGCGATGCAGCAAGCCCCTGCGACAGCACATCTCGATACAACTCGACGTATTCCACAATCTCCTCAGAACTGACTGGACGTCGAAACGCACGGCTGGCCAGTCGCTGCAGACGGCTTTCCACGTCCCGCTGCGTGCCGGAGAAATCCTGCAGCTGCAGTTCGTTGGCCAGCTCACTGCCTTCCGGAACCAGCGGACCTGTTACCTTCACCCAGTCAATCGCGATGTTGCCGGGCTGCTGTGGTCGTGACTGCTGCAGCGCCGCACGCTCCACAATGGCGCCGGCACGCACATACAGCTCTGCGTTATCGTCCAGCCGCGCGCGATTGGCTTCTCGAAATCGACGATCCACTTCACCCGGATGCATCTGCAACGCTCGGCCGAGCTGCAGCATGGCATTTCGCACGGCGGGCAGCCGTTCCATAATGTACCCGCGGAATCGCTTCATCTGCAGCGGATCGCCATCTTCATCCAGCAGTCGCAGCCATTCATAAGGACGCTGAACACCGATCAGAGCCGCATGCACTGCCCTCAGTTCGTCGGCAGCCAGCTGCTGTTCGGCATCAGTTGCCGGCCACTTCGGAGCATTCCGGGTCGATCTCTGCGTCACAATCTCATTGGCCTGCCCCGGCAGCTTTCGATACTGCCTGCCGGCAGATTCGTTACGCTGGCCGACGCCAGCGGCAGGCGGCTGCAGATTCCATGTCATCTGATAACTGCCTGCCCGCAGGAATTTTTCCAGCGAGTACTCTCCAGGTTCCCGCGCTGGCACTGTCAGCTGTCCTGAGTCCTGATTGTCCAGCCGTAACAGCGCCCCTGAGGGACCCGCAGTGCTGAGGGCCCTGATAGTGAATCGATAATAACCGTCCACCGGCACCTCAATCGATTCATACAACGTCATCTGCCCGCGATTGAGCACATAGCCGAAGAAGTCTTCTGCAAATGTCTGCGGTGCTTCCTGAGCCTCTGTCATCAGCATGGCTTCTGATTCCAGATGCATCGTCTGCGGCGGCAGGGACAATGCCAGTACTGACTGCAGCGCTTGATCGGCGACGTCAAGGTACTTCTCCAGATCAGCTGTGGTCGTAAACAGTGCATCCCGGTCGTTATTGAATCCGCTGAGCCCCTCGCCATCTGCGTTCAGTTGTTCGCCTGCATACAATTCGACGCCCAGCAGATCTCGCATTGTGTTGCGATACTCCGCTCGCGTCAGTCGCGGCAACGTCACATGCCCTGCCTGCTCCTCTGGAAACCACGCCGGATTATCAAGCAGCCCATTGATCCACTGCTGCAGTTCGTGGTACTCCGCAGCTGACGGCACAGGATCCTGTGGTGGCATCTCCTGCTCCTGCAGGACCTCCAGCACCCTCGACCAGACGGGCCGATCTCTCATCATCTGCGCGACGGTTTCATACTGCCGCAGATTCAGCTCGCCGTGCTGCCTCTGATCGCCGTGGCAGCGAATGCAGTATTTCTGCAGCAACTGCTGGCCGCGCTGCCATTGCTGCTGCGATTCCTCGTCCGCTGCCTGTCCGGATTCAGCAGCCCCCCCAAAAAGCAGAC
>JALRDR010000199.1 GCA_023262145.1 Planctomycetaceae bacterium
GTTCTTCTCAACGAACCAGGTGACCGGCCCGCCGGTAATATCGTCGGCAAACGAGTAATCGACCGTGGCCAGTCCGGCTTCAGGTGCCAGCCAGGAGATCACAGACAGCCTGCCATTGCCGGGATGAAACATCAGATCACCGGCTTGCCAGATCCAGTTTCCCGCCCCCCCCGACGTCTGATCCGCTCCAGTCGTATTTCGTCCCACCCAGGCCGGAAAGCCATCATTCCCGTCATTCCAGACCGACGGCTTTGATGTAAACGGATCAGCAATCGGATTGACTGAAGTGTAGAGCGTGTAGTCGCCGTCACGCACCAGATCTGTGGCATAGCGATAGGACCATGCGGACTGATCCGTGTTGATCGTGAAGGAAAAGTCATCCGTCGCGTTGAATGTCAGGATACCGGCATCACTCACACTCGAAAGGGCCAGCTGCAACAGGAGAGTCAGTACAGAGGATCGAAGCATCATTAACCACAGCCCTGCGTCGTTCGCACAAGGAGTCAAACGGAGCAGAGCACAGTCCTCCACTCGCGGCTGGGTGAGGTGCTGGAGCAATGATGATGCCATTGGGTGGACGACGGCTGCCCCTCAAGGCAACGCTCCAGATGCGCTGAATATCTCTGTTGTAACGCGCCAAAACGCTCATGAACTGAGACAAAAGAGAGCGGGGTTTCCCGCGCCCGCCGATGCAACCGCAAAATCCGTCAGATGTCGTCAGATCGCCGCTGAGGCAGCCAGAGAGACAGGCGATTATCGCCTCACTGGCATGTGCCTGAAGTGAGCGCGATGTGCAGGACGTGAATCAACAGTGTGCCAGGGATTGAATACAGACTGTTGCCAACGACTCAGAGAAAAAAACGAGCGTGTCAGCCGAACAAGTCAAGAATTGGCTTGCCGTCGGTCAGGGAGCGGAACACGCCTGACGCATCAAGTGGATCATTGATCGGAATATCCAACGCATGATAGATCGTGGCTGCAAGCTCTTCCGGCCGCACGGCATTGTGAGTAGGGTACTCGCCGTAACGATTGGATTTCCCGTAGACCTGTCCTCCTTTGATACCCGCGCCCGCCAGAATCGATGAGAAGCACTGCGGCCAGTGCTGCCGTCCCGGCGGATCCTGCTTGAGCACATTTGGCGTTCGTCCAAATTCTCCGGTGACAACCACCAGCGTGTTATCCAGCAGCCCCCTTTCCTTCAGATCGCTTAGAAGTGCGGCGAGCGCCTGATCCAGTCTCGGCAGACAGAATCCCATGCCATAGGAGCCGGTGCCGAAGGCATTTCCCATTCCCATGTTCCCGCCATGCATGTCCCAACTGCTGCTTGGCGGCCCCTGTTTGTCGTGCTCGGCCTGCCCGGTCCAGCCATTGACCGTTATGAAGCGAACGCCGGATTCGACCATTCGTCGGGCAAGCAGCAGGTTTTGCCCAAGGGGATGCATCCCGTATCGCTGCCGCACTTCTTCCGGCTCACGATGCAGTTCAAATGCCTCACGGCCTTCGGCGCGAGTCATGGCATCGTATGTCTTTGCACGCAGATCGGACCAGTCCTTGACCTGCTTGTCACGGTCGTACCGAGAGGACTCAAGCTGATCCAGCAGCACCCTGCGATTGCCAAAGCGCGCTTCGTCAAGCGGCGCATAAATCTCTGGTGGTTCAAAATTCGGCATTGCCGGATGATTCTCAGCAGAGCCGATAAAGACGGGCGCGTACGCGGATCCCAGATACCCACCAATCCCAATATTCGGGGCACAAAAGACCGGCGGTCCAACGCATTTGATGAGCCATGCGTTGGAGACAAAATTTCGGGTACTTGGCCGATGCCGAGCAATCACTGAGCCGAGGTACGGCTGATCGTTCATGATGCCCTGCTGCACGCGCTTGTTGGACTGACCACTGAGCAGATTGTGCATGGCATCGAAGTGATTGCTGATCGACCCAGGATGCGTCATGGAATTGATCAGCGTAAACGTATCAGCCTGCTTCGCCAGTTCCGTGTGCATCTCATTGATCATCATTCCCGGCACACGGGTTTGAATGGGCATGTAGGGACCGCGGTAATCGACTGGCGCGTCCGGCTTCATGTCCCATGTGTCAACGTGGCTCGGTCCACCGCACAGGAGCACAAAGATGCAGGATTTTTCAGCGCGAACTGCCTGGCCTGACTCGTTAACCTGATCCCGTCCCATCACCACGCCGGGCATTCCAAGGCTTAATGCCCCCATTCCTCCGGTCAGCAATGCTTCGCGACGATTCCATTGCATCTGATTCACGAGACATCTCCTGCAGCAAAAAGATCAGTGCATCCTGCGAATATCGCCCGATACTCACACCACAGCATGGTGA
>JALRDR010000245.1 GCA_023262145.1 Planctomycetaceae bacterium
CGGATGCTGTTTGTCGGCTGCGGTCCTCCGGGGTTAAGTGATCCCAACATGGGACGGTTTCTGGCAGAACTGGGACGCTGGGAACAAAACGCCGGAGTGGAACATCATCATTACTGTCTGGTGCGTGCGGAGGAAATTCAACAGCCGATCGGGCGGTTGCACTTTGTTGCGTATGGGGAAAGGCATGATGACCTGCCAGCATTTCTGCAGTCGCTGGTTGCAGCGCGGCCTGCACAAGCACAGCAGACCGTCAGTGCAGCTGCACCGGTGCCGCCGGTGATTGATTATTATCTGGACCGGCTGGCAGAAAAAACGGCGACGATCGAGATGATGGGGATGGGGCGTTCCTTTCAGATTGATCTGCCGATTGCAGAAGTGTACGTGCCGCTGCGGCTGGTTCGTTCCACACGATTTACTCACCTGATGACAGATCGTGTGCCGGGCGATGAAAACGATGCCGGAGATGCTGATGAATTGTCGGTCGGAGCGGAACATGCGGATGGCGACCCTTCGGAACAGCTTTCCCTGCAGCATGTGTTTGAGCATTGCGCGAACGCGCAGAAACGCGGGCTGGTGATTCTGGGGGAACCTGGTGCCGGCAAGACGACGTGGGCGCAGCAGCTGGCGTGGCAACTGGCCAGTGGAACTGTCACCGCAGAGCAGCTGGGGCTGCCGGTCGGCCTGCGTCCGGTATTCCTGAAACTGCGCAACCTGAGTACCGCTGCGCTTGCCGCAGAAACGGACGCCGCGAGTTCGTTACGGAGCTTTCTGAAACAGGAAACTGTGGCCAGCGGTGCCCCGGAGGGACTGCAGGACCCCAGCGATGAACTGTGGAATGACAAGCAAAACGGCATCTTGTGGATTCTGGACGGACTGGATGAAGTGGTCAGTCCCGTCGCTCGTGCGGCGGTTTCGGGCTGGGTCCGTGAACTCCGTGGGCAGCGCACCCGTGACTGGTTCGTGGTCACCAGCCGGTTCCAGGGGTATCAGCAGGATGACGTGCTGCTGGGCAGTCAGTTTCTGGAATTCCACGTGCACGGCCTTTCGGACGACCAGGTGAAAGCATTTGTGCGGCGATGGTTTGCCGCGGCACATCAGCGGCAGCTGGGCGCGGGTATGCGAGCCACGGAAAAGGCCGACAAGGATTCGGACACATTGCTGAAGGTGCTGCAGACCGCTCCGTATCAGTCACCCAGCATGCGGGAAATGGTCACCAACCCGCTGCTGCTGACAATTCTGTGTGTGGTCTACCACGAAGAACACAATCTTCCGACAGCGCGGGCAGAGCTGTACCAGCATTGCGTGCGGGTGTTGCTGGGATTGTGGCGACAGGAGCTGTATGAAGGTCAGGAAGAGGTGCAGCCCTTTGATTCCGACGCGGCTCAGACGGTGCTGTCCTGTCTCGCGTGGTGGATGCACGAAGCGAAGGAGAAAACAGCCGCCGTAGCGGACCTTGTTGGACAGGCGGAGACGGCGTTGCGAAC
>JALRDR010000247.1 GCA_023262145.1 Planctomycetaceae bacterium
TGATCACTGCGGCGGCCAATGCCGCTCCGAACGACGAATCGCTCAAGCAGCAGGCGGCCCAGGCAGTGCAGGCGGTGCAGACAGCCCAGGCAGAGGCGAAGCGTTTGACTGATGCGGTGGCGGCACCAACACAGACGGCCACGGCAGCGGTGAAAGCCGCCACCGATGCGGCTCAGGTCGTCACGACTAAACAAAAGCCGTATACCGATGCTGAGACAGCCCTGACCACCGCGCTGTCGGCAGAGAATCTGGCGACTCAGCAGCAGGTCATCGCGGATCGCGAGCTCAAGGAAGCTGAAGCTGCGGTTCCGACAGCGAAGCAGCTGCATACATCACTCGAAGCTGCATTGGCAGAGAGTGAAAAGCTGATTGAAACAGCCACGGCATCCGCCACTGCCGCGGAACTACCGCTGCGGTCTGTACAGTTTTCCGAAGACGGATCACTCATCGCGTCCGCGGGAGATTTTTCCAGTGTGCATACCTGGGATGCCGAAACGGGAAGTGCACTTGCCGCTTTTGCTGATGCGGATGTTGCAGCACGACGCGTCCAGTTTGTTGATGACACCTGCATGGTTTCGACAGCGGCAGATGGAAAGCTGCGCCTCTGGGAACTCAATCCGGCCTGGGAGCTGACATCAACGCTGGGCTCCGCCGACAAGCCCGAAGTATTTTCACACCGAATCACTGGACTCAGCTTTTCTGCCGACGGCGGGCGATTGCTGGTGGCCGGAGGAACTCCCTCACGCAGCGGCGAGCTGCACGTCTTCCAGGTGGCGGACGGCAGGCAGTTGCTGCATCTGCCGAAGGCACATGATGACGTCATTTACGCAGCTGAGTTTTCTCCGGATGGTCAGCGAATTGCTTCTGCGGCTGCGGATAAGTATCTGCGGACCTTTGACGTCGCTTCCGGAAACCAGTTGCTGCGGATGGAGGGGCACACGAACTACGTGCTGGGGCTGTCGTGGAAGGGAGACGGCAGTCAGATCGCATCCGCATCTGCGGACGATTCGGTAAAAATCTGGAATTCAGAGAATGGAGACCAGTTGCGAACCATCAACAATTTCGGCCGCCACGTAACAGCCGTACACTATATCGGAGAGACGGACAACATTGCCACCGGCTCGGGAAACAAGCTGGTTCGCCTTTATAATGCCCAGAACGGCGGAAATATCCGAACATTCGGGGGCGTTGAGTCGTGGGTACATTGTGTGGATGTCACACAGGACGGGCTGCTGGTTGCCGCGGGACTTGCTGACGGAACGGTTATGCTCTGGAATGGCCAGAACGGCCAGACCATGCAGACACTTAAGGCAGAGACTGAGACTGAGACTGAGACTGAAGAATTGCCGCAGCCCTGATGGCTGCGAACTGATCGGGCAGTGACAACGGGGTTAATGCCATACGAAAACACCGGAAGTTGAGGAAAGAATGGAAAAATAAACCTTTTTTTGAACGGGTTCAAAAACAGCTGTTCGCTCTGTTCAGCCGCGTGACTGAAAGTTACGATATTTGCACTGTTGACAGCAAACTGCAACCAAAGCGCCCTCCCGAAGGACCTGTATCAAGGCGGCCTTCACTGATTCCTTCCTTCACGAATTTCAGGGACGTTTAAGATGCTCAGGTTTTCAGCAAATCGACGCCGTAGCAACTGCGAAGGGCAGTCTCGCCGAGACTTCCTGCAGGTTGGTGCACTGGGACTCGGCGGGCTCACGCTCTCCGATATGCTCCGCACAAAAGCGAGTGCGGCGGAAACGGGCACATCAGCCAGTGACAAATCGGTCATCTGGTTATGGCTCAGCGGTGGTCCGACTCACGTCGAGACATTCGATCCAAAGATGACTGCTCCTTCGGAATATCGCAGCGTCACCGGTGAAGTTCAGACTGTTCTGCCCGGGGTGACTCTGGGTGGCAACTTTGAACGCATGGCATCTGTTGCCGATCGCATGGCATTTGTCCGCTCGTTCGCTCACACCAACAGTGGCCACTCCGGTGGTACCCACTATGTGATGACCGGGTATGACAATCGCCTCTCAGACAACGGTGCAGCCTCCGATCGCCCAGGCATCGGTTCGATTCTGTCCCGCGTTCGCGGCACGAATCACCCGGTCACTGGGATGCCAACTTATGTGCGTCTGAATGGCATTTATGCTGACGGACCGGCATTCCTTGGCACCGCATTCGGACCGTTTGATTCCGGTGGGGAAGCTCGTCGTAACATGGCACTGAACATCACTCGCGATCGACTTGATACGCGGCGTTCACTGCTGGACAACATCGACAATGTTCGTCGTGAGATCGATCGCAGCAATCTGATCGAAGGTCTTGATGCATTCGATCAGCAGGCGTTCGACATCATTCTCAGCCGCTCTCAGCAGGCCTTCGACCTGAAGTACGAAGACCCGCGAGTTGTCGACCGGTACGGTCCGGGTCTGGGGGCAAACCTGCTGCAGGCTCGCCGACTGTGCGAAGCCGGCTGCGGATTTGTCACACTGAACTTCGGCGGCTGGGACATGCATGGCAACATCAAGC
>JALRDR010000287.1 GCA_023262145.1 Planctomycetaceae bacterium
CTCTGCTTTGTTCTCTCTGCTTGTTCTCTGTGCTTGTTCTCTGTGCTTTGTTCTCTGTGCTTTGTTTTTGCTGCTCTGTTTCTTGTGTCACGTGTTGTGGTTGCACGCCTGAAGCAACGGGTCCCATTGAAATCCAGCAACCTCATCGCAATCTGGCGGACTGCCCACAGGTATCTGCCCACGGCACACACCAATCGGAAGACTCCCACGATCCACTTCTCTGGCCAACAGGCCGTTTCTGCTCAATACTCATGTTTTCAGTGATCAAGCAGCTTCCTTGCGATGCCCGGAGCAACAACTTCACTCCGGCCTCTGATCCGCTGCCCAACGTCTAACTCAACAGTTCCACTTCCAAAGTGCCATTTCCGTGGCCAGCGTCCAGGTCGGTCGTCGTCCGGAATTTTCCGTTCACGAACCTTCTGGCCCACGAACCTTCTGGCCCCGCACTTTCTGAAGTCAGAAGTTCCGTTCCTTCGTCGCACCGGATGTCCGGTGCCTACACCATTCAGCGTCGTCCGCTGCCCCTGCGCACAGAGTGATCCTCAGAAATCTCTGTGAGCATATGGGCCGTGGCCGTGCAAAACACAGGACCATCTCCACCTGGCCGGGGTGCTGTTCAACCGCAGCCTGTGGCAGCCAGCGCCAGATCGCTTCAGAACCAGCAGCTTCAGAACCAGCTATCTCAGAATCAGACCACTTCGCTACCGCGATTGATTCGCCGCCCTGAAACGAGTTCAGCACGAAAAACCAGGAGGAGGAACCACCCCGATTTGACAGGGAGTCACTTTTTTCTGTCCTGAATGTGAATCTTGTACACCCCTAGGGTGGTGCCGGCCAAGGCTGCTTGTTGGCAGGTTGTGAAGCCAATTTGAGGGATTCCGCTGGACTGTTCAGTTTGTTCGCTGAAACGACCCAGACAACGGTTGAACACCGCAATTTGAGCCGCCGAATCGCTGGGATCACACCTGCTGCAGTATGCTTACGGACCTCCTTTTCCTTACGACTGTCTTAACCAGAAGGCAGCAGAATATTCACATTCGAGGGTGTGTCAATCGTGCCATCTGACTCCGTCACAAACCTTGGTGGGTACTTGATTTGTGACTCACTGTTACACAGCCGATCATCATGTCGCGTGAACAGCGTGAGCACAATATAGTGTATTGTGGTGTTCTGTCAACACTATTCGTTGTGTATCTGTGGGATCGGGTACGCATCAGCTTGTGCCTCAGTTTTTTCCGGGTTTTGTCCTGAAATCCCATCGAAAAGATGTTCAGAGTGACGCTTGATGAGGGTTGATAGCCGTGCTTGGTACGGCTGGCTGGCGAGTGCTGAGGCCTATGGGGCGGCCAATTGTCGGGATCAGGCTTTGTGTTCAGCACCTGCACCACACAGGATGCTCAGCACAGTGTCCGTCAGGCACGCGAGCGGCCGAATTTTGCTGATTCAGTCCAGCCCGATTTGGGTGTTTTGGGGAGAGTTGATTGGTTTTCTAACCCCCCGGATGAATTTGCAGTGTTCAGTAGTTGACAAGACAGCTCCGAGTTGCAAGCGGGTTCCATGTGAGACCTGCATGGGGGGCAGGAAACCTGCATCGCGGGGGGCATACCTCGGCGTTGACTGCGGTCTTCGCTGCCGATTGGTGTACTGCTCAGCAGAAAACCCTAAGATCCGTCTGCTGCATTAAGCAGCATTCAGCTCAGACATTTCGGTGCCGCAGGGCTGACGCGACAGAAGCGGCCCACCTTCCATAACTCCGATCAGGAATCGTGATGATGAATTTGAACAGACGACAGCTTCTGGGCGCCGCAGCGGGCGTGTTGACTGCGGCTGGTTGTCCCGGGCTCCTGGCGGCAGCCGAGCCTCCACAACGCTCGGCGGGTTCTCATCTGAAACTCAGCCTCGCGGGATATTCATTCAACCGTCAGATGGTCAGGCGTGGCACCCCTGAGCAACTTGCTGCAGCCGAGATGACACTGGAGAAGTTCATCGCATTCTGTGCGAAAGCAGGTATTGGAGCCACGGAGCTGACGGGCTACTACTTTCCTCAGGAGATCACCAACGAATATTTGTTATCTCTCCGCAGCCTGACCCACCGGGAGGGCCTGGCGATCTCCGGTACAGCAATTGGCAACAACTTTTGTCTGGCGGAAGGGGATGCTCGCGAGCAGCAGATTCAGGACTGTCTGAACTGGATTGACTACGCGGCTGTCCTGGGGGCTCCCTGTATTCGAATATTTGCCGGGACTGTGCCAAAGGGTGATACTGAGGAAGTTGCGGTGGAGCGATGTGCAGCGGCGATCAATCGCTGTCTGCAGCATGCTGCGGCTCGAGGAGTATTTCTGGCACTGGAGAACCATGGCGGAATTACAGCGACATCGGAGCGGATGTTGCAGATCATTGACCAGGTCGATGATTCCCCGTGGTTTGGAGTCAACTTTGACAGTGGCAATTTTCGCACAGAGCATCCGCTGGAGGATCTCCGCAGAATTGCTCCCTATGCTGTCAATGCCCAGGTCAAAGCGACCATGACGGTAGCGGGTGAGCAGCAGCCGACGGACTACAGTGCGATCGTGCAGATCCTGCGCGATGCCGGCTATCGCGGCTATGTCGCTCTGGAATACGAAGAGCGAGAATCACCTTACGAGCAGATTCCTCGGATTCTGGATGAGCTGCGACCACTGCTGGACGGTTGAGGGTGATAGCGACAGCAGTTGCGAACTGGCGGCTGTTTCAGGATAGTTGGCGGGAAGGTTTTGAATGCGGCCCGGCCCTGTTGGGGGTTGGGCCGCTCTTGTTTGTGCAGCGGCTGTGCCTGGAGTGGTGTTGAGTTGCGGAAGGGAGGCAGAACGCGGTCGGGGTCGAGTTCCGGGATGGCCCGAGTCTGGCGAGAGCCGCTCACCTCTGCGGGCGGCAATAAGCGGCAGGCCTGTTGCACACAAGGGGGGAGCTGTTGTGAGAGTGCGAGGTTGTCAGACGCGCTGTGAAAGAGTGCGATACTGCAGAGTGTTGTTCTGCGGGTTGGGGACGGAAATTGTCAGTCGTGTCCGTCAGCGCTCACATCATGCCATTTCATGGCATTCCGCATGGGTTCGATGCGAAGCACAATAATTCCGTCCTGGAAGACGCGAACGGTGCCGGTGGATTCGGAAACGGCGATGGCAATTGCACCAGTGGCTTTGGAGATTTCAGCGGCGGCCCAATGGCGGGACCCCAGCCCTTTTGAAAGGGTGAGTCCATCGGCAGTAGCGCTGAGATGTCGGCCGGCTGCGACGGCCAGACCATCTGATGAGATCACAAAGGCGCCATCAATCTGTGCCAGTTCCTTCAGACTTTCGCGGACGCGTGCGTCACGCAGAGCACGCTCGGCCTTCGGATAGCCTCGGAACGGGTCGTGAATTGTGGGCGACGACAATTCCATGACCTTGCGATGGTTGCCGACAACGAACAGTGTCCCGACAGGCTTGCCTTCTCGTCCTTCCCGCCCGATCTCGCAGGCCAGGTCGACCACGATTCTCAGGGTGTCCAGCGGAACCTTTGTTTCCAGACGTTGCAGGTCGCGGGAAGTGAGTTTGGACAGTTGGTCACCCAGTCGCACTGCCGTGACGGTATCCAGACTGTCTTTTTCGAACGCGGAGTAGATGACGATGACATCGTCGCCGGTCTGCAGGAGTTCATCGGCAATTGCTTCGAGCAGTACCTGAGTTACCTGGAACTGGCGTGTCTGCTGTTCATTGGGGATGGAAACCACATCCACATCGGCATCTTTTGCAGCCTGAACAACTTCGGGAACTTCAGATCCCACGATAAAGCGGACTTCCGGGGCATCCTGACGCATCCTGCCGAAGTCGAGCGGCTGTTCTGCGATCACGACGACAGCCGACGAACCTGTCGATTCAGCCAGCAGAACGGCTGAACGAAGCACATGTTTGAAGTTTCGGCTGTAATCTGAAGGCATAGTGCAGCGAGTGTAAGGTAAGATCGCACGTGGTCAACGTCCTGTTTGTGAGATTTCACCTGAGAGACTGGTTCTGGCGGTTAGCAGTGACAGAGTGAACGCGGGAGCACAGGTGCCGGCACCCGGAGGCACCCGCTGGAACTGATCGGCAGTGGCTTAACCGGGGCAGGTGGCAGGCAGTGACCAGTGAAAGTCGAACCCGGGGAACCGGACGTCCTGAATGCAGGCGTTACAGAACTCGTTTCAGAATCATTGTCTGCTGATCATCCGGCAGCATGGCACACCCGCAAAGCACAGCAGCAAGGCAGCTTCAGGCACATGCAGGAACCAGGCATCCCGCGGAAGCAGCTGGCAGGTGCGGCAGATTCGTCTGCCGGCAGCGTCGACGCAAATCATCAGCACGGCTGCGGGCAGGGTCGTTCAGCGGTGATTCGCTGGCTGTTTGCCGGATGTGGACTTGTATTTACGGGGGTGGCGGTCCTGGGCGTAGTCCTGCCCGGGCTGCCGACGACCCCATTTCTACTCCTGGCGGTGGCTCTGTTTGCCAGATCCTCACCAAGGCTGCACTCGCTGTTGTTGAATTCGCGTCTGCTGGGGCCTTATTTGCGGGACTGGCAGCGTTATCGGGCCATTCGCGGGCGGGTTCGCAACACTGCGGTGATTGCCGTCGTGGCGGGTTTGTCTATCACTTTGTTGTCCACAGCTGTTCCGAACTGGCTGAAAGTGACCGTGCTGGCAGCGGGTTTGATGGGACTGCTTGTTATTTTTCGGCTCCCACTGCTGGAGCAGCGGGCTTCGTCCGGCTCCGAGACACCATGCTCGGACAAATCGGCACCAATTGGGTCAGACAGATCTGCGGAAATGAAGAATGAGTGATCCAGGGAAACAGATTGTGGTTGCCGTCACTGGTGCCAGCGGGGCCATCTACACGTTGCGGCTGGTGCAGACGCTCCTGCATGCAGGGTGTCAGCTGCATGTCGTCATCAGCAACGCAGCGAAGCAGGTATTTCAGGAAGAGTTGGGTGTTACACCGCCGCAACAGGACGAGGGAGCTGCCGGTTGGCTGGCGATGATGCAGCAAATCCAGCAGCAGTCTTCGGTGCATTGGAACTTTCGTGACGCTTTCTCAGCGGGTGAAAGTCAGCTGGGAAGTCTGCGGCAGTATGGGCTGTCTGATTTTCGGGCCTCCGCCGCGAGTGGTTCAGCGCAGGTTGCTGGAATGGTGGTCTGTCCCTGTTCCATGGGCACTTTGTCTTCCATCGCCTGCGGGGCTTCTTCAAATCTGATCCATCGAGCTGCGGACGTCCAGCTGAAGGAGCGTCGACCGCTGATTCTGGTTCCCCGAGAGACTCCCCTGGGCATGATCCAGCTGGAGAACATGGTCCGGCTCAGCCAGGCGGGAGCGACAATTCTGCCAGCGATGCCAGGGTTCTATCATGCTCCCCGGGGAATGGGCGATCTGGTGGATTTCATCGTGGCCCGCATTTGTGATCACCTGCATGTGCCTCATCGACTAAGCAGTCGCTGGGGAACAGACTAGCCCGGAAGTTTCAGATCTCGAGGCAACAGAGCGAGCGTGCGATGAACAGACTGTTTCTGGCTGCCGTGGGTGTACTGTATGCAGCGTTGGCGGCATGGTGTTCAGTGGATCCCGGCGGAACGTCGCAGTCGGTCGGGTTTGAGATTCAGCCGGGTTCCGGGGAATCGGAGTATTTAGCTGTTTACGGGGGACTGGAAGCCGGGCTGAGTCTGGTGTTCCTCGTATCCGCATGTGCAAAGAAGTTGCAGTACAGCGGGTTGCTCAACTGTTTCCTGATTCACGCCGGGCTTGTATGTTTTCGCACGGTGGGTTTTTTTCTGTACAGCGGAATTGCTGCATTGACGTTCCAGCTGGCAGTGGGGGAATGGGTCTTGCTGATTATGTCGGCAATCCTGTTGCGGCGGTACAGCGGCGTCGCGGCTACCCTTTCGGACTGAAGCCTGGCGACATTGCGGGGGCCAATTGGGGATTTGGCGTGGCCGGATCGCCCGATTGCCTGCGTGAGGATCATGCTGGCAGTTCCGGGCTGTTCTGACCAATTTCTGCCGCAACTCCGGCAGGACGCTGGCGTGAGCCGGTGTAGCCCGATGTGATCGCCCGAATGCTCACCCGCGGTGAACTGCCAGGGGCTCGCCCACGGTGATCGAGGACTTGCTCACACGCCCTGCTCACACGCTGTGACCTGCCGCGGTAACCACGCCGAGGTAATGGCTGGATGCAGCCGGAGTGTCCCGGCGGGGCGCAGTTTTCTCTGCCGGTCTGCCAGTTGTGACTCTGGGGTGCGTGGTATGGATGGCAGGCGGAATTGCGGGGGCTGCTGCGGCCGTGGGCCGGTCACTACACCGTCTGCAACAGGTATTCTTCGTCAGTGCAGAGGACAGGCGTCGGGTAGTTGTGGTCTTCGTCCGGTGGATCGATCTGCAGTTGTACTTCGCCGTTTTCAGTGCCGAGGACGGTGACCTTTGTTGAACCAATAACGAGTGTCTGGCCTGGCAACAGATCGAATTCAGCAGACTGCAACATTGCGATTGATTCCGAGCAATAAGTAATGGGAGACCAGTGTGAGCTGACGGCGTCAGACCTGCGACAATCGACAAGCAGTGAAAACGCTGCAACCGAATGCGCGGAACGAGCAGATCAACAAACTCAGGTGTCGGAAAACAGAAGGGGATTCAGACGGGACGCGTCCGGTGGCCTGGAAAAAACCGGTGTGAAGACCAGTTGAAGTTTTCCTGAAGAAGTGATGCGGCCGCAATCATTTATACAGGTGGAGTTCAGGATCATCAAATGCGACAGCCCGGAGTTTTCATGTTCGTGGTGCTTTTTTGAAGTCTTCGTTTTTTTGAGGGTTAGCCCTGTTGTTCGTTGCGAGAACACGCTCGATATCCCCGCGCTGGACTTCGCAATTCCATCCGCTAGCGGTAAAACCAACAAGCAGCCTGGTGGGCACGGAAGTGTGCTCACTGCATGCTGCGGTTACCGCAACGCTGACTCCTCAGCCGGCCCCGGCTGCTGCGAGGACTGTTGCACCAGGACGCTGCTGAACTGTTCTGTCAGGAATTGACCATTGACAATGACAAACACAGAAAACCCATTGCTCAGAAGCACCGGATTGCCGGCGTATGATGTCATTTCTCCGGAGCATATCGAGCCTGCTGCGACGGTCATTCTGGAGCGTTGTCGAGAGATTCTGCGGGAGGTGGAAAACAGTGAGCAGGTATCATGGCAGGCAACCATTGAGCCAATGGAGCAGATCGACGAGCTGATGGAATATGGGTGGGCTCCTGTGGGGCATCTGCTCAGCGTGGCCAATTCCGAACCGTTGCGGCAGGCGCACGACAGTGTGATGCCGGGCATGGTGCAGATGGGCCTGGAGCTTCGTCAGAGTGAGCTGCTGTATCAGCGATTGAAGCAGATTGAAGCGGATGCTGAGACTGCTCCGCTCACTCCGACTCGACGCCGGATTCTGTCACGTCTGATCCGCAACGCCGAGCAATCCGGGATTTCCCTGCAGGGCAACGATCGTGAGTTGTTCAATGAGACAGAGCAGCGGTTGGCGCAGCTGGGCACGGATTTCTCGAATCATCTGTTGGATGCCACAAAGGCGTGGTTTCTCGATCTGACTGACCCGGCGGCGGTGGTGGGACTCCCGGAAAGTCTGCGGCGACTTGCTGCTGCCGCGTGGATGC
>JALRDR010000301.1 GCA_023262145.1 Planctomycetaceae bacterium
GTCTGCTTTGGCGGCACCAAACGGAACCGTCTGTTCATGACTGGCAGTCAGTCGCTGTATGCTGTGTATGTGAACACAAAGGGTGCTCACTTCTGCTGATCAGCGGCAGACGCATGGCAACGGGGCAGGGATCGGCGTTCGATGTTCGGTTCCTGTCTCGTCAGTTTCTTCTCCTTGGTTCCGGCTGCGTGCTGTGTTACAGGCAGGCTGTCGGGATCGTTCACAGCCGGTCTCTGCAGGGCCGGGTCAGGGAATACCACGATGCGAAATCGCATGCTTTGCGCGGGACTGGCAGGTTTGCTGGCTGTTGTGTCGGTCGTTGGAACAGGTCAGATTCCGGCTGCGGAAACACCTGCCGACGCTGTAAATTTTCATCGGGATCGGCTGGTCGCATGGTGCATTGTTCCGTTCGACGCGAAACAGCGTGGTCCGGCGGCGCGCGCGGAGATGGTCGCAGGGCTGGGACTGCGGCGGGTGGCCTATGACTGGCGTGAGAATCACGTTGCGGAATTCGAAGAGGAGATCCTGCAGTACAAGCAGCACGGGATTGAGTACTTTGCGTTCTGGAGCTGGCATGATGCGATGGAGCCGCTGATTCGCAAGCACGGGATCAGGCCGCAGATCTGGCTGATGTTTGCTCAGCCGGTCGGGGAAACTCAGCAGCAGAAGATCGAGGCAGCCGGCAAATCATTGTTGCCGATGGTGGAAAAGACTCGCTCACTGGGCCTGAAACTGGGGTTGTATAATCATGGTGGCTGGAGCGGTGAGCCGGAGAACATGGTGGCCGTGTGTGAATGGCTGCAGCAGCACCATCAGGCGGATCATGTTGGAGTGGTCTATAACCTGCATCATGGCCATGAGCACATCGCGGACTTTGGCAGTCAGCTGAAGCTGCTGCAGCCGCACCTGCTGTGTCTGAATCTGAACGGCATGAACGACGGTGCTCAGCCGAAGATTCTGCCCATTGGCAGTGGTCAGCATGAGCGATCATTGATTCAGCAGATTCTGGCATCGGGTTATGAGGGCCCGATTGGTGTGCTGGATCATCGGACAGAGCTGGATTCGGAGCAGAGTCTGCGGGAGAACCTGACGGGGTTACGGCAGGTGTTGCAGGACCAGGGGCAGGCACAGGCGGCGGCTAGTTTTGCGGACGGGAAGTGAGCGGGAACCTGGAAAGCGCAGGGAAGCTGCTTTTCCCGGCGAGGATCGGGGCGTAGAATGACGAAGTGAGAAGATGACCGCAGCAATGCGGGCAACCCGGGGGCGATTGGACTTGACTGGGTTACCGGCGGTCAGGGTGGCGTGCCGAGGTTGATCAGTTGGCCTCGTAAAAAGCTGATCAAAAAATAACTGCAAAACCGCAGTTTTCTCTCGCAGCCTGATACAGGCTGTGCCGACCTAAGGATCCCTGCCTGAGGAGCCGACCGTTGGACGCAAATTCGGGCTGGCATCAGCACACTGTCTGCTACTGCTGATGTAAGACTCTGTTGCAGACTGGCGCGGGATGGTTTTGTTCGTTTGAACCTCTCCCGTGCGACTTAATCAGCGGACTACGCACGTAGAGGCTCTGGTCGAGGAGCAACAGGACGGGGGTTCGATTCCCCCCGCCTCCATCACAAACAGCCACTTGCGACACTCGCAAGTGGCTGTTTCCTTTGGTGTTTACGTCATTTTCTGAGTCACATTTTCGACTCAACACCATCGAAATAACGCTCGCATTGTTGATTTCTGAGGGGTGCATTGTTGACTTTGGGCTTCCATGATTTTCCCAAGATGGGTGGTCCAGGCTTGAAATCAACAACCACGTTCTCAGAGACACCACGATGACGACCCTTTACGAGACGGAACTCAAACAGGCGAAGGACGGCACGTTCTACCGCTGGGTCGGCGAGGATGAAAAAGGCACGAAGCAGAACTTCAGGCTCGGACGTGACAAGCCAGAAGCAAAACGACGACTTCGGCTCATCCTCGCTCTCTACGAAACCCAAGCTCACGCCGCCGAGTTCGATGGCGGTTCGTGGGTTGCCGAGT
>JALRDR010000308.1 GCA_023262145.1 Planctomycetaceae bacterium
GTTTTGTCATAGAAGTCATGCATTTTTTCAGCTAATGCTTCCGCATTGCCACAGACTACTAAAGAATTTTCCATGCCATCTATAAAAATTTCACCTGGCCCTGATGGACAGTCAGTTGAAATAGCTGGTGTATCAAGTGCCATTTCAGTCAGAAACTCGCCCCGACTCTGGTAGCGGGCGGCGATTGTCTCCAGTTGCCTGAGGTCATTGATGCGGGGAGCAACGTTGTCGTAGGCGGATTCCAGCAGTGGCGTATAATAGGAACGAATCGCGTGAATATCAGCAGATACGCCGCCCTCCGCGTGACGGGGACGTTTCTGCAGCTGTCTCAGCAATTGCAGCAGTTGCGGCCAGAGATCGCGGAGAGTTGGCGGTGCATTCCATTCCTCCCATGCGTCAAGGCTGCCACCGGAGTCTCTTATGGTCTGCATCAACCCGGCCGCCCGCGCCTGACCGATGCCGGGCAACAGCACCAGAATGCGAAACCCAGCCACGGAATCCAGCGGGTTCTCTGCCATGCGCAGGAAGCAGATGGTGTCCTTGATATGGGCTGTTTCAAGAAATCGCAGACCTCCATATTTGACGAACGGGATGTTCCGCCGCCCCAGGTCTGCCTCCAGGGCCATACTGTGATGTGAGGCGCGAAAAAGGACTGCCTGATTCTTCAGGGCCACGCCCTGTTCCCGTCGTTCGAGGATCTGGTCGATGACGTATTCATTCTGAACATCCTCGTCGGGACAAGTAACCAGTTGCGGCTGGGCGCCTGTTGGGCGTGCCGACCAGAGTTGTTTGCGATGACGTTCTGCAGCTCCCGCGATGACTCGATTCGTGACATCCAGAATCTGTGGCGTACTGCGGTAGTTCTGTTCCAAAGGCACGAGGTGTGTGCCTGGAAACTGTTCCGGAAAATCGAGAATGTTGCGAACCGTCGCGGCTCGAAAGGAATAGATGGACTGCGCGTCATCACCTACTGCCGTGAGTCCGCTGCCTGCGGGACTCAGATTCTTCAACAGCTCAGCCTGCAGCAGATTCGTATCCTGATATTCGTCCACGAGAATGCGATCAAAGCGATTGCGAAGCTCTGTTCCTGCCTGGTCATCTGCTGCCAGCGCATTCCAGAACAGGAGCAGGTCATCAAAGTCGAGGACTCGCTGCCGTTCCTTGGTGTCGGTGTAGATGCTGAACAGCTGCCCGAGCTGCTCCTGATGTTCCTGACACCAGGGGAACCACTTCTGCAGCACCAATTCCAGACTGGACTGGGTATTGACGCAGCGGCTGTAGATATCGAGGCAGGTTCCCTTAAGTGGAAAGCGTCCCTGGGATTTCGGCAGTTTGAGTTCGGAGCGGGCGAGATTCATCAGGTCTTCAGAATCGCCGCGATCAAGGATTGTGAAATCCGGATTGAGCCCGATGAGCTGGCCGTAGCGACGAAGCAGGGCCGTGGCCACCGAGTGGAATGTACCGCCCTGGATTCGACGGATGGATTTCTTGTCTGGTACGAAGGTGTCTGGCAGGTCCTGCGGATCAAGGCCCAGCAGGATTGATTCGACGCGACGGAGCATCTCGGCAGCAGCTCGACGAGTGAATGTGAGCAGCAGAATGCGAGACGGATCTGTACCTGAGACGATCTGCCATGCCACGCGATGGGCGAGTGTGGTGGTCTTACCGGTCCCCGCACCTGCGATAATCAGCAACGGCTCTTCACCGTGGAGCACGGCCTGACGCTGTTGCGGATTCAGCGAATCCAGAAATGCAGGAATCTTTTCAGCGGAATTGGACATAACACTTGTGTGGGCATCAGGTGCAGCAGAAGGGGCGATACTGGCAGAATACCAGCGTCGGGCACGGGCGACAATCAGCTGTTCCGGGCAGTTCGGGGGAAGTGGAGCAGTGACAGACATTGAGATTCATCCCAACTTTGGCACGAAGGACAGAAGTTCTTCATTGTTGGCAAAAAGCTGGTAGACTAGGGGCACTGCGGCCGAAACAGGCTTATCAGCGCACTCCGCTGCTCTTTCCTGCCCACGCGTGCCGACTCCCCTGTGCGGACGCTCCACGCAGACAGCCTGAATGTCCTCCCTGGTACAATCAAGCAGTGATTCACGACCGAATGATTCTGGTCTGACTCAGTCTGGGCTCGGCAAACATGTTCGCATGCATTTGACCGAGAACCCGCATGGTTTCTCATCAGAAAGTCCGCAGGATCGCCCGCTGCCAGAACGGTTGCTGCCGGAACGGTGATTTGGGGCGTTCAGTGATTGCAGCGTGGGCAGACGGTTTCTGCCCTGCTGGTTGCAGGGGTGGTGTACTTGCAGGGGCGGTGCACTTGCAGGGGGCGGTGCACTGTGCTCCCGCAGGAACGTGTTGCTGGAATCCGGAAATCCTGTCAGGACATTGGAATCTGGTGCGAACAGGAATTCCATCTTCGAACCGATTGGCTCAACGAGGCCGAGTGGTTCAAGGGGAACGTGTGATTGGTTGTGAAGCGAGCGTTGGTATTGGAAGGGCGATCAGCAGTCGTCCGTTCTCGGCTCGCGATGAATTTCCTGACCAGGACTGGTATGCAGAATAGCCGCCGGTCCTGTGGGGAGTAACGGGTTGCTGCTCAGACAAATGTTGGTCGTATGGCCCTGAGTGAATAGCCCGAAAACAGCTGTAGCGAAATGATCCCTCTGCAACGGGTGCGCCGTACAGCTGACGAAATGAGTGTTTTTCGGGTGTTTTGGGCAGGACACGGGGGGATTCCCTGTGGTCCGAAACGCGAACCAGAATCTGCAGCCGAGTCCGCAATCGTTCTACTGAACTGATGGCCGACAGCGGTGCAGGCCAGACATTGAATGCAGCAAGTGATGAATGACGTGAGCAACGGGGAAGAATCACCAGTAGTTGTCGAGTCTGATGGCTCACAGAGTATGGTGGAGGCAACGGCAGCAGTAGGGCAGGGCCAGGAGCAGGTTCAGGACCAGGAGCAGGTTCAGGACCAGGTTCAGGATCAGGATCAGGAGCAGCTTCAGATTCAGGAGCAGCTTCAGGTTCAGGAGCAGCTTCAGATTCAGGATCAGGAGCAGGTTCAGGTTCAAGAACCGATGCTGGTTTTAGCGGCCGAGTCAGTGCAGGCGTCTGAGCCGGAGCTGAGTCATGATGCAGAC
>JALRDR010000310.1 GCA_023262145.1 Planctomycetaceae bacterium
GGATCACTCGACTGCACCACTATACAACACCAGCGACGAATCTCGAACCAAACGGCAGTATTGCAGCAGAAGCCCGGCAGCTGACACTCCGCAGGAACCACTGCAAAACCAATGCCGACCGGGTGCGCAGGCTCAGCAGCAGCTGCCTGGACCGACCATCGCAAACCTGCGAGCTGGTGCCGTAGCACGCTCCAGGCCGCATTCCAGGGTTTTGTCTGTATCGTTCTGTCTCTATGATCAATTCACTGCTGAATTTCCGTCGCATCTGGTGCACCTGATCACCTGCACCTGCACCCGCAGGCCTGTTGCGGCCAGCTGCAGACAATAACAGGCTCTGAATGCCGCCGGCAAAAGCCAGCCTCGCAAATTGCTCAACCGCCGTTGAGTACCTGAACAAGGGCGCAGCTGCTGCAATCGTGCACTCTGATCGAGCGCACAGCATTGTGCGATCGTCAGCATGCCACTGCGGCCGATCACGGGCAATTCGTTCAGCCCCCTCCCCATCGGTCCCGAATACATGTTTCGCCCTGTGTCAACGGCAATTCGGTGCATTCGGCAGGAAGGACAAATTGCGTCAGGTGAGGGCTCAATCAGCACTTGACTCTCTGGCGCCAGCAAATAGGCTTCACCTGAATACCTTCCGGACCGGAACTGCCTGACCGCTCGCGGTCTGCTGCAGGCATGGTCTGATTCTCTCCAGAAGTCCTTCCTCGACATGATGTCGACTTTGCTCTCCACGCAGGAGTTCTCCATGGTTTTGTTCCGCATTTCAGCGCTCGCCATCGCCCTGTTGACGGCCACCGGCAGCCAACTCCTGTCGGCTGGAGAATTACAACTTGGTCCCGCACAGGACGGAGCCATCACCATTCGCAGCCGTGATGCACGCCAGCAACTGCTGGTGACTTCAGTTGCTGACGACGGTGCCGCTCTGGACGTTACCCGAGCCACCACATGGACTGTTGCCGACCCGGCGGTGCTCACCATCGACGAAACAGGCATGGCCGTCCCGCTCGCCGATGGACAGACCGCAGTCACCGCCACTCACGGAGAACAGTCCGCAACGGTCACCGTTCATGTCAGTGGATTTGCCAACCCGCTTCCAATCAATTTTCGCAATCAGGTGGTCCCCATCTTCACCAAACTCGGCTGCAACGGCGGCGGCTGCCACGGCAAGTCCGGTGGTCAGAACGGCTTTCGCCTGTCGCTCCTGGGGTTCTACCCTGACGACGACTATGAGTTTCTGCGCAAGGAATCTCGCGGTCGCCGCATCTTCCCGGGCATGCCCAAAGCCAGCCTGCTGCTGCAGAAAGCCATCGGCGAAAGCCCACACGGTGGTGGACGTCGGATGGAAGCAGACAGCTACGAATACAATCTGCTCTGCCAGTGGATCGAACAGGGGATGCCCTGGGGCAGCGACGATGACCCATCGGTCGTTGGTATCGAGTGCATTCCGGCGGAGCGCATCGTCCAGCGCGATTCAGCTCAGCAGATCTCTGTGATTGCGACCTACAGCGATGGCACCACCGAAGACGTCACCCGCATGGCTCTGTTTGAACCAAATGAAGCTGAAATGGCCGATGTCTCGGTCACCGGACTCGTGGAAACTCTGGACCTCTCCGGCGAAGTGGCCATCATGGCTCGCTTCCAGGGACAGGTCTCCACCTTCCGCGCAACCGTCCCGCTCGGTGCCGATACATCAGCAATGCCCGAACCAGTCAACCTTGTGGATGACGCAGTCTTCGGCAAGCTTCGCCAACTGGGCATCCCGGCATCCGAAGTCTGCGACGACGCCACATTCATGAGACGTGTCTCTCTGGATATCGCCGGAATCCTGCCCAGCCAGGCTGAAGTCGCCGCCTTCCTGGAAGATCCGTCCGGTGACAAACGTGATCGCCTGGTCGAAGATCTGCTCGACAGCACAGCTTATGCCGATCACTTTGCCAACAAATGGAACTTCGTCCTGCGAAACCGCAAGGAAAATGGCGACGACACCGCTGGCACCATGCTCTTCCATCGCTGGATCTGGAACCAGATCTACGACAATAAACCCTACGATCAGTTTGTCACCGATATCGTCACAGCCTCCGGTGACCCGCAGATCAACCCTGCCGTCACCTGGTATCGCGATGTGGACAGCGTCGAAGAACAGGTGGAAGATACAGCTCAGCTGTTTCTTGGACTCCGCATTCAGTGTGCTCGCTGCCATCACCATCCTTTCGAAAAATGGAGCCAGAATGATTACTACGGGATGGCTGCCTTCTACAGCCGAGTCGGCAAGAAGGCGATCCCCAATCTGACCGGCAACGTCCGCGACCGTCGCGTCTTCCACAACGAAGGCAACGCGTCCGCAACCAACCCTCGCTCCGGACAGGGAATCCGTCCCACCGGACTTGGCCAGCCGGAAGCCTACGACCTGGCGGCTGATCAGGACCCACGCGTGCAGCTGGCCGACTGGATGACAAACCCGGAAAACCCGTTCTTCGCACGCTCCGTCGTGAACCGCTACTGGAAACACTTCTTCAGCCGCGGA
>JALRDR010000286.1 GCA_023262145.1 Planctomycetaceae bacterium
CAGAGTTGCGAAGTGCAGGAGCACATTGAGTTTGAACATCACGGTGGATTACGTGGGCTCTGGTCACGACTTCTGTTTCCACGGCCAGCGTTATTCCTGCTGTTCTGCTGGCGGGCCTTCGTGACCCGCCGCGCCTGTGCCGCTCTGCTCAGTTCGCGGCAGTCCTGACCGCCTGCCGAACGCAGCCGCTTCATACCCACGGTTCAGCACAGGACCACAAGGCAACCTGCACCAGTTCAAGTAATCGTCTGCTGGCAGGCTCGTCCGAATTTCGCTGTCGAACATTGCGATATCTGCCCTGCAGCCACGTCAGCGGACTCAGCAGCACAGCAGACTGATCCAGAATTCTCAGGAGCCGTAATTCCCGGACTCCCAGTCCCCATTCTTCAGCAAAGATACGCAGTCCGCGATCAAACGCCAGGGCGTCAGTCCGACACCAGCTGCGCAGCAGCCGCGCAACATCCAACACCGGGTGGTCCATATCGAATGCCTGCCAGTCCACGATGCCACTTACGTGGTCCTCCGCAAACAGCACGTGTGGATACCACAGATCACGCAATACGGGTTGCAGCTGGAATGTCTGATCCGCTTCCTGCCGCAGCCGTCCGCTGAGCTGCGTCAGAGCAGCCGGCAGTCTCCGGAGCAGACTGGTCAGTAATTCCCGCAGTTCAGCATCCGGTTCGCCCGATACTTCCTCCTGCAGCAGCCGAATTCGTCCTTGCAGCAACTCTTCGATGATCCTCACTCGCCTGCAGACAGCCGGAGATGGTCCCTCGCGGACGCTGCACACAGCATCTGCAGCACCAGCGGTCCAGGCCAGTCGTCGCCCCGATTCATGGATACTCCGCAGGATGCCAGCCAGTTGCCTGACGGTGGCAGTGGATGGCAATGCCGCAACTGCCGTTCCCGGCATCCATGTCTCGGCCATCCAGACTCCTGCCGACGAATGGTGCAGCCACTTGGCGCCACCCGTTGCCGCAGACTGCCCCTGAGCAGAACTGCGGAGCGGGCGTGGAACAACCGTCATCCCCGATTCGTGCAGCGTCTCCATCCAATGACATAATTGCGGCAATCGTACAGCCTGACGACGATCCACTGTCGGCAGCAACCGCAGAGCATAAGCTCGGCCGCCTCTGTCCAGCACCTTCCAGATCCGGGCACCACTGAAACCACCTTCGATTCTGGTGATCTCCGTGCCTTGCAGCCGAAAGGCTGCTGCAGCGTGGCGAACAGGATCCAGCGGATTCATGGACGGCTTCTCTGACACATCAGTGGTTTCCCCGCTGCCGGCAGCACAGACAGCCCCACGCGGAGCAGCCTAACCACCATACGAGCTGTAGCGACGCACGCCGCGACTGAATGTCACCCGATTGAGAATGAACAGGCCGACAATCCAGCAGAATTGCATGCTGATCTCAGTGGCCAATGCTGACTGCGGAATACGGCCAAGGAAAATTGCAGCCGGAGTATACGCCAGATAACGAAATGGCAGGTACTCAACAAATGGCAGCCATTCACTCAGATATTCCAGCGGAATCATGTGCCCCGACAGAAAGTAGCTCAGCATCATGTAGATGAAGATCAGGGAACTGACTTCCACGAACCAGAAAGCAATCAGACCCAGCCATGCTTCAATCAGAAAACCAATTCCGAATGACATCAGCAGTGAGGCAATAAAACAGCACAGGATCGGTACATCAGGCCAACCCGGGAAATAGCCACGGCATAACCAGAACACCAGCGCAAATGGTCCGGTGGCCACAGCGTAGTACACCAGCTTGTGAGCTACGCGGTGCCAGAACAGATGGTCCAGCATATCCACAGGCTGGATCAGATACTTCCTGACGGACCCATCCGCAATGGAGGTTGCAATTCCGTTAGCCAGCCCCGGCATACTCGAAAATGCACGGGCCAGCATCACCAGCAGGTAATAGGCAATCATTTCGCCGAAGCGAAAACCACGGATGAGTTTTTCTTCGTCGTTGCTGAAGATCGCCTTCCAGAGAAACACCTGCGTGACCACTGGCAGAAATCGAATCAGCGTCGAAAAGACAAAGTCACCACGATATGCCAGCCGCTCTTCCATCGATGTTCTGAGAATCAGCCACTTCAGACGCAACATCGCTCGGAACGCTGACCCGGACGCTTCAGCATTCATGGATCGCCTCCGTCGGAGCACGTTTCGTCCGGCTGGGAGAAAAGTTCGGCAATGACTTCTTCCAGAGGACGCTCCGATACGCTCAGATCATCCACGGAATTCTCCCCGAGGATTTCTGCGAGGCAGGTCGACACCATATTACGGGGTACCTGCAGACGAACTCGTGGCAGCCGACTCTCCAGGATCTGCCCATATCGCGACAATGAATCCGGGATCTCTCCGTCCGAAAACTGCAGATCAATGATCTTGTGCTGACTGAACCGATCAACAATCGCCGCCAGTTGTCCGTCGTGCACCACCTGCCCGCGATTGATCACAATCGCGCGCTCACATAACGCCTCCACATCCTTCATGTAATGGCTGGTCAGAATCACGGTGATTCGCTGTTCGCGTTGGTAGTACCGCAGGAACTCCTGTACACGCCGCTGGCTCACAACATCCAGACCAATGGTCGGCTCATCCAGAAACAAAACGTCAGGACGATGCAGCAGCGCCGCAATCAGTTCCATACGCATGCGTTCCCCAAGTGACAGCTCACGCACCGGGCGAGCCATCAGGCGTCCGACTTCCAGAAGGTCGGTGAGTTCGTCAAGCCGACGGCGATACTCAGCATCCGGAATACGGTAAATCTCGCGATGCAGCCGAAAGGACTCCTGTGCCGGAAGATCCCACCACAACTGTTCCTTCTGACCGGTCACCAGTGAAAATCGCCTGCGATAGGCATCCTTCCGCTGCCACGGTACATAACCCAGAACCGTGGCATGCCCGGAAGTTGGCACCACCAGCCCGGAAAGCAGCTTGAGCGTCGTGGTCTTTCCCGCACCGTTGGGGCCAAGGAAAGCGACCATCTCGCCTTCTTCAATCCGAAAGCTGACGTTCCTGACTGCCCGCACAATCTCGTATTCGCGACGAAATAAACCGCCGATGGACGCCAGCACGCCCTCACGCTTGCGGTAGACCCGATACTGACGACACAAATCGTGTACTTCAATTGCTGACATGCTGCGGATGATATCGCGGATTCGTGGTGCCGCAACCTGCCTGCGCACTGTGGCGGCCCGGGAGCCGATTTCGACAACAGTTCAGACAATTAGCCGCAGGAGCCTTTCAGCAAGCTGCTGTGGAGGCTCCTCGCCAGTCACATCCACGGATGTACATTCTTCCAGCCCACGAAACCATGTGCACTGCCGTTTTGCAAACTGGCGAGTTGCCGTGCAGATCTGTTCCACAGTGCGGTCCAGATCTCCACCATCCCGCAGCCACGCGATCAACTCCCGGTAACCAAGTGCCTGACTGGCAGTTTTCCCCGGGGGATGATCGGATCGCAGCAGGAACTCTGTTTCCTGCAGCCAGCCTGCCTGCATCATCTGCTGAATCCGGAGCCGAATTCGCTCCCGCAGCCAGGGACGAGGAGGATTCAGCCACGCGACCATTCGCGGCTGGTGTTCCTGTTCCGCACCGAAATGCGACTGCACTGCAGAAATTGGCTTACCGGTGAGCTCAAAATACTCAATTGCACGGATCATTCGACGCCGATCGTTTGGATGCAGCCGCGCTGCACTGATCGGGTCTCTCCGCTGCAACTGTTCGTGCAGCCAGTTCGGGCCCAGATTTTCAGACTGCAGCTGCCAGTGAGCACGCAGGGCCGTATCTGCGGCCGGACCTGCACTCATGCCGCGCAGTAGTGCGCGCAGATATAACCCCGTCCCACCTACAAATAATGGCACGCGGCCAGCCGCCAGAATCTGCTCCACAGCGCGAGCAGAATGGTTCAGAAAATCGGCGACGCTGAAGTCATGATCGGGGAGCACCAGATCAATCAGATGATGCGGAACCTGCGCACGATCCTGCAAGGATGGCTTCGCGGTACCAATATCCATGCCGCAGTAGACGGCCATCGAATCGAGCGAAAGAATCTCTGCGTTCAGCTCACGCGCAAGCAGAAGCGCCGTTGCAGTCTTGCCGGCAGCGGTGGGACCGCACAGAAACAGACAGGACTTCAGCTGTTCCTGCGGTAATCTCATCGCCAAGATCCTGTCGAATCCACACATCCATGCCTGTCGCTGATTCAGGACAACGATGGCAACGTACAGGCGGTACTATAGGCGATTCGACAAAACTCGACAGCGTGCTGATGCCGCTGGAATTCATCGTACCGGAACCGACGTCTCCGAGACCTTGCTGTGGATCTGCGGCGGCGAAGAAATCAGACGATCCACCGCCAGTACCTCCTTCCGCGACCACTCGTCCGGTGCACAATAAGGGCACTTCCCGGTGTAAATGATGCAGCCGCAATTCGAACATTCGTGCGGTCCGAAGAAATGCAGGTTCTCTCGAACAGACTGCAGCCATGCAACACGCATCATAGCGATGAAAACCAGTGTGCTGATGACCCATGCCACCGGTCCGTCAACAAGCGTAACAACAATCAACGCAATTCCGGCCGCTGAGCTGCCTGAAAGTATGTAGGGCCAGAATTTCTCCCACCACTTCTTCTGACGCCCGGATCCACATTCTTCTCGGAGCAGATCCTTCATCGTCTCAATTCGCATGCGGCGAATTGCCGCCGTCTCGTGGCTGCCGACGGCCTCGAGTAACCGCTCAACATTGTCCATCACGCGATACGTGTCACGCGTTGTGAACAGCCGCTGGTGCGCCCAGCGATTACGGATTTCACGCAGTTCGCTGACCAGACTACGCTCGGAAAATCCAAGTTCAGAGCGGAAAAAGTCGTTCCAGTAATCCCACATGAACGCGAGCGTGGAATGAGCATCCCATGTCTCCAGTGGACCGTTGGCAAAGCGTGGAGACTTCAGGATCGACTCAGGAACACATGCAGCTACGAACGGCCTGAGACCATTCACCAGAAGTTCAAGCGATTTTTCTACGGAAGCTGACATGAGTTCACACACACCGTTTTGTCGACCACTTGCGCACAACGGTCGCTCTGCCGTTGCCTTTTCACTACGTGTTGTATTAAGGATACGCAGCACAGTTGCAGATAGTGCGCTGAATTCTGCCCGCATTCCTGCTGACTTTCAGTGCAACGTGAATGTGGGCTTCTTATGCCGGTTGTATGAATTCTACAGACGCTGTCGTTTTTATTCGTTCCGGTCGGTCGGGTTGGTCCCTCATATGGCTGCTGAGCCGAAATCCTGTCCAAAGATCGCGATTCACTTTTTGCTTCCCCAAAGGGCATACGTGTGGATTCCCACTGGAACCTGCTGTCTACCTGCCTCGCATCGGATTCAGCGTCCCCTGCTGCAACCCCGCAGCCGCTCACGCTGTTTCCCGCCGTGGCCGCCACTGATGGACAACTTCAGTTATGTGATGCCGCAAAGTCGGTTCTTGCGGAGCTCTGCATTCACGCCTCTACTGACGGAACACACGGACTGTCCCGTCCCATCACCCATGCCGACACCCCGCCAGCAATTGCAGAATCCGTTCTGAAGAATCTGCTGCTGGCTGCAGTTGAGGTTGCACAACGAAGCAGGGCGTCCGCCATCCGAGCCCTGATCATGCCGGATGATCAACTGTCAGCAGTCTGGCGGCAGATATTGCTGACATCCGGCTTCAGACACCTTGCGACGGCAACCATCATGCAGCAACAACTTTCAGCAGCTGAACCACTGCCCGCTGCCGCCGCTGCACACTCCATAAGCTCAACCTCTGCGGCAGAACTCGAGCAGGATGCTGCACTGTGCAGGCAGTTGCTGAAGCTGCTGGAGCAAATCGCGCTGTGCAGTGATGACCTGAGTATGCTGGCAGCTTTTGAACCCGTACAGTTGCTGCGTGACTGGATTGAATCTGCTGCCACGGTGCAGTTAAGCCGAATGGAAGTTGCAGACGCTCAGACGATCCTCACAGGCGTTTGTGCCTCGACCAGCGACACAAACGCTGCGGCCTCCGATCGAGCAATGGCGCCGAACCTGCTTTATCTGGGTGTGCACCCGGCCTATCGACGCCGGAAGATCGCCACCAGCCTGCTGCATGCCTGTGCAGCAACGCTGACAGCCAATGGCATCTGCTGGCTGCAAGTTGCTGTCGATACGAAGAATGAGCCGGCTCTGAAACTCTACCGCTCCGCCGGGTTGACCACACTCTGTCTGCAGCAGATTCTGATTCACACACTGGATCAGGCCTGAACACCCCCTTAACCGTGGCCCGCTGCCAGTGGCATTCGAGGTTTTGGGCAACTGATCAGAATCAAGGTGCGGGAGTAATCTCCGGGAAACACCCATGGGTGCGTTTTCGATCCGTCAACCTCAGGCCGACACAGCAACCATCACTTCCGTTTCTGACAGTTCGCCACCACCGCTCCAGAAACAGCGCAAGATCGTCGCGGCCATTTCGGCACAGTCGTCGTCGAGCAGCACACCGGCGTGATCATCCTCGCTGCAATAGATGTGCATTCGCTGCAACGCATCATGATGCAGAGCCTGCCAGCCGCCTTCTTCGCGAGCAACATCCTGACGACGGTACAGGGACTCGACGTTCCCATCACCGACGGTATCCCAGATGCAATAGCGTGCCATGAAGTCGCCGCAGAAATCAAGCATACAGAATTCACTGTCCCTCCGAAGCATCTCCATTCGCAGGATGTGCTTCATGTCCAGATAAGCATTCTCCTCCATCTGGTTCAACGTCAGCCTGCGGACACAATCGTGTCCCCGATACACATTGCGGGCCAGATCTTCCAGATCCTGAGTCCTGCGAAAGCGATCACGAGCCAGCAGAAGAGTTGTCCAGCAGCGGGTGAGCATACCCATGAGCAACACCTGCTCTGCAAGTGTCCGCAGAACCGGAAGATTCTGCTGCAATGGAGACCAGAAGGGATCGCATTCCAGTTCGAATGCTGTTTCTTCCGCCTCATCGGAAATCAGCTGCAACAGCTTCATCCAGCGATTCAGACAGGTGCGACTGGCAACGTAGTACTCACCCAGAGCTTCAGATGAGATTTCTGCGTTTCCCTGAATGAAGGATTCTCCGTTCGCGGAGAGCATTGCGACAATTTGAGTAATGGCAGCGGCATTCACGGGGGGAGATCCTGGCAGCACGTCAATTGAGGGAATAACTGCGGTCTATGCCGCTGGTGTCCTGCAGAAGATGCAACGCCGGTGCCCAACAGAAAAAAACCATGAAAAAACCGCGTTTTCAGACTAATTGATGCCTTTTTGACTCAAACTCAGCCGGACGCTGCTCAGATGCAACAACGATCGTCGGAGCTATGTAAAGCGGCAGCAACTTCCCGATTTACAATCATTGTCAGACGCCTGACACCCTTGCGGACCGCATGTTGCCCCCCGACAACACATGCTGCTCCAATACCGCCGCCTGCACGATCCGCGCGCATAAAAAAACCCATCCGCGCGGATCTGCAGGCAGACTTCGCGGATGGGCAAATACTCAGTCTTCAAGGGCGTGTCATCTTCAGAGAATCGCCCGAACACCGGAAACCTCACTCGATCTCAAGGTAGTAGATCTCCTTGACGAACAACGAAAATGGGTCCGTCTCCCATGGATCATATTCAAAGTACGGGTCTAGCCAAGGCTCTTCATAGGGATCTTCTGTCCCGGCGTACGGATCTTCGTAGACATATGGATCGTGGTCATCTTGGCTCCCGTAAGGGTTCAGCGGGTCAAAATAGCCAGGCCCCTCGTCATCGCTCACAACCGCCACAGAAATCCGGTACCCGACTGCAGTCGCGCCGCCGTCCGCAGCCTTAGCTTGAACAGCAAGCCCATATTCGCCTTCGGGCAACCAGACAAAGATTGATTCCGACGCACCCGCCGTCGCCGTCACCGTCTGCACAATCTGCTGATTCCGCAGGTCAATCACACTGATTGCCACCTTATCTCCATCCGTCTCAGACAGATTGCTGAGATCCAGTTTGAAGAGTTGTGACTTGAGCGAAGTAATGCGTCCAAGCTGAATCTCACCGGCAATGATCTCGCCCTGTGAACCAGTCTGAGCATGAGCGTCGGCCACGGC
>JALRDR010000289.1 GCA_023262145.1 Planctomycetaceae bacterium
CGCGAGACAGCATCGACATTCGTTTTGAAGTGGATGGTCGAGCATTCACGGCCATCGATACTCCAGGTGTTCGCAAGAAGAAAAGCCTGCAGAATGACATCGAGTTCTACGGTCTGGTGCGGGCACAGCGGAGCATTCGGCGAGCAGATCTGGTGCTCATGTTCTTTGATTCTGTGAAGACGATTTCCCGTGTCGACAAACAGCTGGTGGAAGAAATCAGCGAGCACTTCAAGCCCTGCATCTTTGTTGTCAACAAGTGGGACCTTGCCCGTGACGAGCAGATGACCATCGAACGCTGGTCGGAATATCTGACGCACAATTTCGAATCAATGCGACACGTCCCCATTGCCATCATTACTGCAAAGGAAGGTCGCAATATTCGCAAACTTGTGAATCTGGCGCAGGCCGTTTACAAGCAGGCCAGTCTCCGTATGAGTACTGCTCGCCTGAATCGTGCGGTCCGCATGGCGCTCGCCAGGAACCCACCGCCCATCCGCAAGAATCGACGCCCGAAGATCTTCTTCGCATCACAGGTTGCCGGGTGTCCTCCGACCATTGTGCTCAAGTGCAACGATGCCACTTTGCTGGACAACGCCTGGAAGCGTTACCTGCTTGGGTTTCTGCGTGAAGTGACTCCGTTTCGTGAGGTCCCGATTCGTCTCATTCTGCGCGGACGTGGTGACCAGGATCTGACTCTGCTCAAGGCTCTGGAATCAACCAGCGAAGGAGCGGTGGAGCCGTGTGATCTGTCGGAGCTGACTGACGAACAACTGGATGCCCTGGGGGCTCCCGGTGAGCCGGAGATTGACGACGAGCCAATTGCTGCGGAAAGTATTCTCATCGTCGATGGGGATGAGGAGTCTGCAGGGTCTGACGAAACCGAATTTGGCGAGGAAGCTGAGTGCGAGGACTGAGGCTGCCTGGCGGATGTCTCACGGCGGCGTATGCTGCAGCAGGTGAGCGATCAGGCGGCGGTCCGGGCTGAAATCTGCAACCTGGCGCCTGCCGGTGTTCACCTGTCGCGGCGAATGGCACATTGTTCAGTCAGCCCTGCGTACCTTGCGGAGTCGCCTTTTTCTTCTGCGCAGGTTGGCGCGAACAATCAGGATCAGGTCCGGAAACAGTGTCCGCAGTTGTTCTGAGCGGGATGCCATTGCGGCCTCCTGCGGGCTCAGCAAGCGGTTCAGCAGGGCATTGCCGATGACCAGGATTCCAACGCAGATGGTGAACAGCATGCTGTGGCTGAGCAACTGCGGGTCAAACTGCAGGGTGTCTGTGAGCGTTGAGTTCAGTGCTTTGCCACGAGGGATCAGCAGGAGCAGCAGCACTGCCGCAACACAGCAGAGCATTACGATAAACAGCTGCAGCAGCAACGCTGACGCGGGCTGCAGCCATTGCTCGGATTCCGTGGCCGTGGTCTGTTCATCCTGATCCGGACTGCTGAATGTGTC
>JALRDR010000380.1 GCA_023262145.1 Planctomycetaceae bacterium
GCAGTCGAGTGTCTGCAAAGCCGGTGACCTGGCCGTCGATAACAGGAGAGGAAGCCGCCAGCGCGGGCAGCAGTGGCAGCGCGATACGAATGGCTGCGTGCAGCCTGGCAAACTCAGCATCATTGGCGAAGGGCAGGTTGAGGTGCACGCTCTGCAGATTGGACCAGCCATGACCGCTGCAGTTGAAGACACGATTGAAGGCCTGGTAGATTTCGCCGCACTCGTCCTGCCAGAGCTGAGTTTCGCGAGCGGGGGCCATCCACGGGTGCATGGCAGAAGGGAGCAGAATTGCAGGTTCTTCCTGCTGTGACAGCAGTGTGTTAATAAGGTTGACATTGGCCTGAAACAACGAAGTCAGTCCGGACAGTCGTGGCACGGGAGCAGACGTCTTCAGCTCAATCACGTGCAATGGCAGCTCGTTGCTCCAGCTGATCGGGCCATTCTCGAAATCTGAACTGCGCTGACCACAGGCAGCCTGCAGCAGCAGATCTGCTGTCGGGCTGACATTCAGCGAAGCGGCCCGGGCAATTGCGTACTCCAGTTCGACGCCAAATGCCGCAAACAGTCCATAAGCAGGCTGTGTTGAACTCCCGGCGGGCGTCGCCAGCTGATGATCGCTGGAGTCAGCGGGATCAGTATCCGGAGCGGGCACGTTTTTCTTCCATCCGCTGAACAAAGACGTCGATCATTCGCCGGTACAGTTCATCCTTCAGAACAGCGTCCTCAACACCGGAATTGATGTTCGGGTTGTCGTTGACCTCGATCACCACGATTCGGCCGTTCGATTCCTTGATGTCGACACCGTAGAGTCCGTCGCCGATCAGGTTTGCAGCTTTGAGAGCAGCTTTAACGACCTTCGGGGGAGCAAGTTCAACGGGCAGTGTCTCGAACCGTCCATAACGTTTGTTGCCTGTTTCGGCCTGATGGATGATCTGCCAGTGTCCGGGTGCCATGAAGTAGCGGCAGGCAAACAGCGGACGACGATTCAGGATGCCGATTCGCCAGTCAAAATCGGTTGGCAGAAATTCCTGACCGACAATGAGTTCTGATTCACCGAGGAATTCGTCAATACGATCGCGCAGTTCCTCCGGAGATCGAACCTTGACAACACCAAGTGAAAATGAGCTGTCCGGTTTTTTCAGCACACAGGGGTATCCCAGTTGTTCACCAATCAGCATGGCGTTGTCACGATGAACCAGCAGCGATCGCGGCGTGTCAATTTTGTGTCGAGCAAGCATTTCCATCAGATACACCTTATTGGTGCACCGCAGAATGGAAATGGGGTCATCGATCACAACCAGTCCTTCGCGGGAAGCACGTCGGGCCAGTCGCCAGGTGTGGTGGTTAACGGCTGTTGTTTCACGAATGAAGAGTGCATCAAACTCCAGCAGCCGACTGCTGTCATCTTTTGTGATCAGTTCTGTGTAGACACCTTCGGCACGGGCCACTCTCATCAGTCGCTTGAGTGCTGCGGGATCGGATGGCGCGTTGATCTGTTCGGCAGGGTCATGCAGGATGGCCATGTCGAATCGCGTACGTCTGGGTGAACGCGGGGCTGCAGAGCGACCGGAAAAATAGAGCTCCGCGGATTCTCGAATAAAGTCGCGATGCGGTTCCGGAACGTCCCGGACCGCCAGCGGAGCCACACGTCTGAGTTCCCAGTGGTCATCCTTGCGGATGAAGTCGTAGCGTACGAGCGGAATGGGCAGCATGTTGAACAGGTGACGTGCCAGTCGCTCATAGCGCTGCGCAAAGTTTCGTCCGAAGTAAACGCTGAGCGAGAATTCATCGGACTGCAGCGGGGAAAGGCTCTTCTGCAGAAGTTGCTCCAGATCATCAGTCATCAGCCGCGCAAAGGCTCTGTTGCGCAGATCCTGCAATGTCATCACGCCGGGAGTTGGGCGGTGGCCGCGAGCTTCTGCCAGCAGTGAAACATAATAGCCGACACTTTGATAACGATGGGCACGGCAGAGGTTGATCACACGAACAGAGCCGTCTCCGTCAATTCCTTCCGGGGATGTCAGATAGCTCCATGCGTCCATGGTGCTGACACCCGGTATTTCGAAGGGCCAGTCCGATGCGTTGGAAATAACGATGAGTACTGCCATCTGGGTGACGACACAGAGAAGAGGACGGCGGACAGAAATTGCCAGAACCACAGCGTGCTGCTGGCGGGTGGCGGCGGACGCCGGTCGATACCGCGGGTCGCTCTTGTAGCATTTCCATCCGTCAACGCCAGAGACAAGCCCTGTGATTTGTACCGCAGATGCAGAACAATGCCGCCACCGGGAACTCATATCCCGACCACCGTTTTCTCTGGTGGTCGTCCGCCGGCTTCGGAACTAAGACCTCAGGCGGAGAATTGCGGGAAATTGTTGCGGGAGCGGCTTTCCGTGAGCGGGAGTTCAGTTCAGCTGGACGGCCTGCAAGGGACCGAATGGCCCCGAGAACACTGCCCCGACACGAAAAATGAGATCGAAGTCCATTAATTGCCGCCCCCGTTCCGGTTCCAGATATCTCTGATCGATGCCTTCGTTGCGAATGCGCTGAAAATCGAACAGGTGCTCGGGCGGGTCATTGAGCAGCCTGGCCAGATTCAGGCCCATCCCGGATGGGTTCTTCTGAGTGATGAACTGCAACAGAGGAGAGGGAACCAGGGAGCGACCTGAAAGCAGGTCGTCCAGCTGCTGCATCATTCCCAGCCACGTGTCAATCTGTGCATCTCTCAGCGGCATATCCAGCTGGTCGGTCTGTCCGGGGTGCGGCAGCCACTCAGAGCTGTCATCCGTTTCAAGGCGAATGTGGTGCCATGTCTCCCTGTTCAGGGCCGTGACCTGTACGAGATGTTCGCGACACGAGCGCAGGCGAATGGGATCTGAGATGCGTAGTCCCAGGCAGAACGCTGCGGTTGCTTCTCCGTCGTCGAATTCCACACGGGGGAACACCTCGGCAACGCGTCGTCCGAACCCCCGGGGCATGTCGACCGATCGATAGTCGTCGATCATTGCACTGAGCAAATGGCAGTATGCTCGCAGCCAGGCCACATCACCGCGATCAAAATGCACGACGAATCCGTTGTTCGCCTGCAGGAACTGCGGCCGAGTGTTGTTGTTCAGTTTTGTGAGGACCGCCACCAGCGAGGTTGACTGATCAGCGTTGCTGGTGAAGCTGAAGGCGAGGCGATCCAGCCGCAGCGGCCGAATCGGTCAGACGGCGTTTCAGCTGCAGGATCCCGAGCGAGAACTGCAGTCGGAGAAATATCAGGGCACGTGGGTTCGCAGCAGCCAGATTCTGGTATTGGGCGATGTGATTTCTGATTAGAATGCAGGAACAGCAGCAAGCAAGTGCTCAGCCAGCAGAGCGACTCTGTGCAGATCGTCAGGGGCATGCAGCAGTTGTTGTCGGGAGGATGCAAATCAGAATGCCGGTTGTCCTGAACCAACAGACAAGGATTTTCAGCCAGCCGACTCACCGTGGCTGTGGCATGTCGCGTTCATGGCGAGTGCTGCGGGTGGCGGGATTGCTGATTGTAGCGGCGCACTGGTTGATCGCCGGGGCAGCAGCGGACGACGCTCCGGTGTTTTCAACGCAGATCCGGCCGCTGCTTTCGCGGTATTGTTTCGCTTGTCATGGTCCGGACCCCGCAGCACGCCAGGCCGACCTGCGCCTGGATACTGCAGTTGGATTATTTGGTGTCAGCAGTGAGGGGGCAATGGTTGTTGTCCCGGGAGACGCAGATGCGAGCCTGTTGTTTCGACGCATTTCTGCACCTGATGCAGAGCTGCGGATGCCGCCGGCGGCAACACAGCATCAGCTCAATTCTGCACAGATTGAGTTGTTTCGGCAGTGGATTTCCGCAGGCGGGCGATTTGACGAACACTGGTCTTTTGTAGCTCCGCGACCGATTGACCCACCGCAGGTCGGGGATTCGTGGGGCAGAAATGCCATTGATCAGTTTGTGCTGCAGAGGCTGCAGCAGGAAGGCCTGCGTCCGGCAGCAGAAGCGGACCGCATGACGCTGATTCGACGGTTGTCGCTGGATCTGACGGGATTGCCACCGACGCCTGAACTGATTCTGGAATTTGCCGGCGAAAATTCGGAGGAAAGTTATCAGCAACTGGTGGATCGTCTGCTGCGATCTGAGCATTACGGCGAGCAATGGGCACGACACTGGCTGGATCTGGCTCATTACGCGGACAGCGACGGATATCTGGGTGATGCGATGCGGCCTTACGCATGGTTGTACCGCGACTGGGTCATCAGTTCGATCAACGCGGATCAGTCGTTTGATCAGTTTACAGTCGAACAGCTGGCCGGTGATCTGCTTCCTGATGCCACGTTGCAGCAAAAAATTGCCACAGGGTTTCTGCGGAATACGCTCACCAACACAGAGGCGGGCGTAGATCTTGAAGAGTATCGGCTGAAGGAGATTACGGATCGCGTGAGCACACTGGGCACCGGCTGGCTGGGACTTTCACTCGGTTGCGCGGAGTGTCACTCGCACAAATACGACCCCATATCACAGCAGGAATTCTATGAGCTTTTTTCCTTCTTCAACGACGCCGACGACGTGGATACTCCTGCAGCATCGGATGCGGAACAGGAACGCTGGCAGCGGGCTGAAGCGGCATGGGAGCAGCGACTGCGTGAACTGCAACAGTCTGTCACTGCGGCGTGGCGTCGTGCACCGGAAACGCCGGGCGGTGTTGATGACACAGAACTGAAGGTGGTGTTTACGGCTCTGCAGACTGAAGAGAAGAAACGCAGCAGCGAGCAGAAGGCTGCGATTGCCGCAGTTCGGACGCGAATTCCCGGTGCTCAGGCGAACCAGTTGGCGGAGCTGGAACAGCATTCCTTGAAGCGCCCTGCGGCTCCAGCGACGAAGGCCAGAACTGTCGCTGCGCGAACGACCGGTCGCGAGACGTGGGTCCACGTGCGCGGGAACTATCGGCAACGCGGTGTCACTGTCCGCCAGGGAACACCTGCGTTTCTGCCGGCACTGCGATCACGCGGCGTGGATGCCGATCGTCTGGATCTGGCACGATGGCTGGTCAGTGCAGAGAACCCGTTGACAGCACGCGTGGTTGTCAATCGCTGGTGGAGTCAGCTGTTTGGAAAGGGGCTGGTATCGACGATCGACAATTTCGGGTCCGGAGGGGCTGCGCCAAGTCACCCGCAGCTGCTGGACTGGCTGGCTCTGGAGCTGCAAAGGCAGCAATGGAGTCGGCGTGAACTGCTCAGAATGATTGTGACGTCGGCGACGTATCGGCAGTCATCGGCGATGCGTCCCGAGCTGGAGGAACGAGACCCGCAGAATGAGCTGCTGGCTCGGCAGGGAAGATTTCGTCTGAGTGCCGAGCAGATCCGTGATGCGGCGTTGACAGCATCGGGGCTGCTGCACCGCAGCATTGGTGGGCCGAGTATTCGTCCGCCGCAGCCGGATTACGTGGCCGCCATCAGTCGGAATGTGACATGGGAGGTGACAAAGGGGCCGGATCTTTACCGGCGTGGACTGTACGTGCTGCTGCGGCGCGCGACGCCCTACCCGATGCTGCAGGCATTTGATGCCCCGGACAGCACCGTAGCCTGTGTCCAGCGGGAACGAACGAACTCCCCCCTGCAGGCACTGACTCTGCTGAATGATCCGGTATTTGTGGAGTGTGCGGAACATCTGGGGCGAGAGTTGCAGCAGATGTCCTCACTCAGCCCAGGGGAACGAATCGGGCTGGCGATTCAGCGTTGCCTTGGGCGCGACGGGAGTGCGGTTGAACTGGACCGTCTGGAGTTATTTCTGCGGTCACAACAGGATGACGAAGAGCGGAGCACGGCGCTGGAACAGGCGGCATGGACAGCCGTGGCTCGCGTGTTGCTCAATCTTGACGAGTTTATGACACGGGAATGAATTATGGGTGGGAATTCTGATTCTCGGTCGGCAGCGATTCAGGCAGCAGCGACCGCGATGTCAAGGCGTCGCCTGCTTACCGGAGGTCTTCCCGGTGCTGCAGCGATGGCATTGGCTGGCTTGTTGCAGGGTGAGGGAGTACAGGCCGGGGACCGTCTGTCGAAGGGGCCCGGCGAACTGCCGGGAAATGCGACGCCACCGCAGCCACCAATGTTTGCGCCCCGAGCAAAACGGATTATCTACATTTATCTGGAGGGCGGCCCCAGTCAGATGGATCTGTTCGATCCAAAGCCCACGTTGAACGCTCTGCACGGCAAGCCATTGCCTGAATCGATGCTGGAGAACGTTCGATTTGCATTTATCAAAAAGGAAACCGCAACACTGATGGGCACACCCCGAAAGTTTGTGCGGTATGGTGAATGCGGGATGGAGATGAGTGACCTGCTGCCGCAGATCGGATCATGTGCAGATGATCTGTGCCTGATTCGTTCGATGCATACGGATCAGTTCAATCATCTTCCTGGCCAGCTGCTGATGAATACCGGTTCCGCCATATCCGGGCGACCAAGTCTGGGTTCATGGCTGGCCTACGGACTGGGCAGTGAAGCCAGCAATCTGCCGGCGTTTGTTTCACTGGTGACAGTAGGACGGGGAATTCCCGGTGGCTCAGCCAGCTGGTCGAATGGTTTTCTGCCCAGCACATTTGCGGGGACACAATTTCGCAGTGGGCCGGAGCCGGTGCTGAATCTGGGGAATCCTCCTGGAGTCACCATGCAGCAGCAGCGTGAGACGATTTCGGCGATTAATGACCTGAATCGGCTGCATCAGGCAGACGTACGGGATTCTGAGCTGGCTGCTCGAATCAGTACATACGAGCTGGCATTCCGGATGCAGACATCGGCACCGGAGCTCACGGATCTGTCGGGCGAATCGCAGGAGACTCTGGACGCGTATGGTCTGGATCGAGCGGAGCCGGAGATTTCGTCCAACCTGGGTGGCAAGGGCTTGTTCGGTCCCTTCGCAAGGAACTGTCTGCTGGCGCGGCGGCTGATTGAGCGCGGCGTGCGAGTTGTCGGGGTCTTCCATTCGTCCTGGGATCATCACAGCTATCTGGACAACCAGTTGAAACACAATTGTCTGATGGCGGATCAGCCGATTGCAGCTCTGCTTCGGGATCTGAAGACCCGCGGTCTGCTGGAGGATACGCTGGTGGTCTGGAATTCGGAGTTCGGGCGAACTCCTCTTGGCGAGAACCGCGATGGTGGCGGGGCAAAGATCACAGGGCGTGACCATCATCCCTATGCATTCAGCATCTGGATGGCCGGTGGCGGCGTGAAAGGCGGGCAGGTGATTGGAGAGTCAGATGAGATTGCCTGGGGAGTACAGCAGGACGGCGTACATGTGCATGACCTGCAGGCCACCATACTGCATTTGTGTGGTCTTGATCACACGCGACTGACGTACAATTTTCAGGGACGTGACTTCCGGCTGACTGATGTGAGCGGTCAGGTTGTGAATCGAGTCCTCAGCTGATTGACTAAGGTTTCGGTCTGCTCAGGAAGTCACGCAGGTGACATGCCGTATGTGCCCGCAGTGCATCGGCAATACAGTCTGCGTTGAATTCTGCTCCTGCTTTCGTGGTGTGCGTCCAGTCCTCTTCCGTGAAGAATTCTGAGCCAACCTTCTGAGGACCCAGATGCTCATACCGCTGGGCCACCAGTTCATTGAGATCAATGAAGAAAGTCTGTGACTGTTCGGCAGCTTCGCGTGCCCAGAGGGCGTAATCGGCAGCTGAGCGAATGACGCGATCGTTTTCCCAGCGGTCGCGCGGGATGAGCGACAGCACGATCGGGGTGGCGCCTCTGGCTTTGGTGTCGGCAATGTATTTGCGGAGGTACCAGCCATAGCTGTGCACGGCTTCCGCGTTGCCGGTTGCTTCCACAACGCCTTCGATTGTCTCGTCGGAGTTGCCTTTGAGGGAAGCTCTGGGGCGGGTGCCGTTGAACATCTGACCGCCGTCGTTGTGGCCGAACTGCATCATCACAAAGTCGCCCGGGCGGACTCGTTCGAGCGATTTTTCCCAGAGACCTTCGGTGAGGTAGGTGCGGCTGCTGCGGCCACCGAGTGCTC
>JALRDR010000543.1 GCA_023262145.1 Planctomycetaceae bacterium
CGATGGAGAGGGACTCCGGTGTCTTCGTCGCGTCTTGCTTTGCCTTCCGGCAGCCTGCGGTACCTGCCACCGGCCCCCGCAATGCCGTGTTCCGGTTGTCTCAGCAGCCAGCCCTGCGTTAAGATCTGTTGCATTCTCATGCGGCCACTCGACCGTGTTGCACTGCCTGTTCACAGGGCGTCCGGTGTGCCATTTCATGCCATTTTCTTCTTACCAGTTCATTCTGAACGTCATCCACTGAAGGATTGCTGATGAGTACTTCCGGAGAGTCGGCAGCAGATACAGGGTCCCCACAGCTGCTGGGGCACCCGACCGGTCTGTTCAATCTGTTCTTTGCTGAGATGTGGGAGCGTTTTTCCTACTACGGCATGCGTGCTCTGCTGGTCTTCTACATGATCAAGGGGTTCCTTGGTTTTGGAGACGGCCAGGCGTATACGGTTTACGGGGCTTACACCGCGCTGGTGTATATGACACCGTTCTTCGGTGGATTGCTGGCAGACCGCGTGCTCGGACAGCGGCTGGCGGTTGTGATCGGCGGGATCCTGATGGCAGCCGGCCACCTGATCATGGGAGTGGAAAATGAACTTGCCTTTTATGTGGCGTTATCGCTGCTGATCGTCGGCAACGGATTCTTCAAACCGAATATCTCCACGATTGTGGGCAGTCTGTATCCGCCTGGCAGTCCACGTCGTGACGGTGGATTCACAATTTTCTACATGGGTGTGAATCTGGGGGCGGCGATGAGCCCCCTGCTCTGCGGTTACATCGGGGAAAGCTACGGCTGGCATTACGGGTTTGGCCTGGCGACGATTGGCATGATGATTGGCCTGGCGGTCTTTGTGATGCCCAACACGGTCACGCAGGGGCTCATTGGTGCCGGTGCCCTTGGGGCCGTCTACGCTCTGCTGGTATATCGCTCGGATAACAGCGTTGCAATCGCGATGAACTGCTTCGTGGCAATCTGCCTGGCGACAGCCGGCGTTATCTCCATAATGGCCCTGGCCCGCGGCGGTCTGCCGGAGTCGGCCGGAAAGTTTCGCGGAGGTACGGTGAACCCGAGTCATCTGGCCAATGTGCTTGTCGGAACGGCGATCGCCATTCCGCTGCTGACTTTGTTTGTCAGTGGGTTTTCTGTCGTGAACGATGGCGAACCGGTGAAGTTGCTGTCTGAAGGAACAGTTGCCAACGTTTCAAAAGCTGCCGGACCGTTGCAGGGAATCGCAGAGATCTTCCTCGCAGAGATCGCCAAACCAGCGGGGCTGCTGCTCACCGTGACGGGGCTTCTGGCCTTCGGTTATCTGATCTGGAAGGCACTGGCGCTCGACCTGGTTGCTCGGCATCGCATGTTTGTGGTGCTCATTCTGACTTTCTTCTCAATGCTTTTCTGGGCGTTCTTTGAGCAGGCGGGGACCAGTCTGAACAACTTCGCAGACCGCAATGTGGACCGTGTTGGAGAAGAACGCGTGGTCACGGCGGAGGAAGTGGGGCAGACAATCAGCCTGCAGCCGACACAGGAACAGTTGGGGTATTCCAACGGCGAGACCATGTTCACCATGGATCAGCTGAACGAACTGCGGAAGGCAGCGGGTGCTGAGGATCCGAACTTTGAAATTGAATGGACGGTCGCGGAAGACAACGTCGGCATGGGGATCGCCTCCCGCGAGACCGAACTGGCGGCCAGTACATTCCAGGCGATCAATGCGATCTGCATTCTGATCTTCGGACTGGTGTTTACCGCACTCTGGTCGTGGCTGGGGGCCCGCGGGCTGGACCCGTCGCCGGCCATCAAGTTTTCCCTTGGGCTGGCTCAGCTGGGGCTTGGCTTTGCTGCCTTCTGGTACGGAGCGACTCTGCATGACGAACGTGGCATGGTGAGTGTTTCGTGGCTGGTGCTGGGTTATGTGCTGCACACGACCGGAGAATTGTGCCTGTCTCCTGTGGGACTGTCCATGATTGCTCGACTGGCACCCAAGGTGCTGGTGAGTACCGTGATGGGTGCGTGGTTCCTGGCTACGGCCTTCTCGCAATACCTGGCGGCAATCATTTCGCAGTTCACCGGGGCGGAGCACGGTGGCGGTGAGGAAACCGGCATTCCGATTCCCATTGAATCGGTGGAGACGTTTGGCGGTGTCTTTGGACAGATTGCCGTGGCGGCACTGTTGTCAGCCGGCGTCTGTCTGGCTCTGTCGCCGATCCTTGGCAAGTGGACACATCCGGAGGCTCCCGAAGATACCTCGGATGCTGTTTCCTGAGCGAGGAATTGATTAAGCTTTCTGCCGTCGTCGGAGTATCTCCGACGACGGTTTTTTGTTGCGCCAAGTGCACGGCGCACCGCACAACGACGAAGCACCCACCCGTCAGCCAAGGATCCGTAACCATGGGAAAACTGTTCGCCACAACTCTGCTGTTGCTGCAGCTGCTGTCCGGCAGCGGCATCCTTTCTGCTGCAGAAATGACTCCTGATCAGCGCCGCGAAGCGGCTGCTCGCATGCAGCGTGTGCTTGAACAGGCAGCGTGGCAGGACCTGTTTAATGGCAAGGACCTGTCCGGCTGGGTGGGCGATACCGCAGGCTATGTTGCTGAAGACGGCATGCTGGTCTGCAAAAAAGGCGGCAAGAATCTGTACACCGAACAGGAACTGTCGGATTTTGCCTTCAGCTTTGAATTTCGTCTGGAGGACAGCGGCAACAACGGCATTGGAGTGCGTGTGCCGATGAACGGACATCCCTCACAGCAGGGCATGGAAATCCAGGTGCTGGACCACAACGGGGCGGCGTACTGGGGTGAGGCGACGATGGCCGACGGCAAACCGCAGAAGCTGACCTGGCTCAAGCCGTGGCAGTTTCACGGTTCTGTTTACGGCATCGTGCCGGCTGCCACCGGATTTCTGAAGCCCGTCGGCGAATGGAATCAGGAAACCATTGTGCTCATCGAAGACCACGTGGTGGTGATTCTGAATGGTGCCGTGATTGTGGATGCGTTTCTGGACGATACGGTTCCGGTGGACGGGCACGATCATCCGGGCATGAAGAATCGCAGTGGACATCTGTGTCTGGCGGGGCACAGTGATCGTGTGGAATTCCGCAGTCTGAAGATGGTGGATTATTCGGTGTCGCCACCACAGCCGGCCAGTGAGCAGGTGAATACTCCGCCGGCTGGTTTTCATTCGCTGTTCAACGGCACGGACCTCACCGGCTGGAAGGGCCTGGCGCACAACAATGCCAACGACCGTCGTGCTCTGGAAGGCGATGCGCTCACCGCAGCGCAGGCGCAGGCGGATAACGTGATGCGGGAACACTGGAGCGTAACGGACGGGATTCTGACGTATGACGGCAAGGGGCAAAGCCTGTGCACGTCGACGGACTACGGTGACTTTGAGATGTACGTGGACTGGAAGATCCCGCCGGGAGCAGATTCGGGGATTTACCTGCGTGGCACGCCGCAGATTCAGATCTGGGATCCATGGGATCCGCGACTGAAGGCGGGTGAGGATCCGATTACTGATCCGGCGGACTGGGTGGCTCATTATTCCAACGGCCGCAATCTGGGATCGGGCGGATTATGGAACAACAAACGCTGGCGGAACGCGCCCACCAGTCTGGCGGACAAGAAGCCGGGTGAGTGGAACACATTCCTGATTCGTATGGTGGGAGACAAGGTTTCGATCTGGCTCAACGACAAACTGATTGTTGATCGCGTCGTGCTGGAAAACTACTGGGACCGCAGCGGCACCACCGGAGTTCCTCGCGCGGACCAGATTGAGCTGCAGCATCACGGCAGTGAGTTGTACTTCCGCAATTTGTACATCCGCGAACTTCCGTG
>JALRDR010000570.1 GCA_023262145.1 Planctomycetaceae bacterium
AACGGAAGTCGCCATGCGGGCAGCTTTCAAAACGGTGGACAATGGCCGTCAGGTGGCGGTGCTGGTGCCCACAACTGTACTTGCGGAACAGCATTACCGCACATTCTCTCAGCGGATGGCTGAATTCCCCATCACCGTGGAGATGCTTTCCCGCTATCGCACTGATGCAGAGCAGAGAGCGATCCTTGAAAAAGCGGCCGCCGGGAATATCGACGTGCTCATCGGCACGCATCGGCTCGTTTCAAAGGATGTGAAGTTCCGCAATCTGGGCCTGCTGGTGATCGATGAAGAACAGAAGTTCGGAGTTCGCGTCAAGGAACGACTGAAGACCATGCGGGCCGAAGTCGATGTGCTGACGCTTACGGCCACTCCAATCCCTCGCACGCTGCACCTGTCACTGCTTGGAATTCGTGACATCAGCAGCCTTACAACCCCGCCACGGGAACGCGTTCCCATCGAAACACGTGTCTGTCGCTTTGATGAAAAACTGATCCGTAGTGCCGTGCTGCGCGAACTGAATCGCGGCGGCCAGGTCTACTTTGTGCATAATCGAGTTCATGACATTCATAAGATTGCCGCTCGACTGCGACAGATCGTCCCGGAAGCTTCCAGCACAATTGCACATGGACAGATGCCGGAAGATGAACTGGAACTTTCGATGCTGGACTTTGTGAATGGTCGCGCGGATATCCTCCTGGCTACCACCATCATCGAAAGCGGCCTCGATATCCCGAATGCAAACACCATGTTCATTCACCAGGCCGACATCTACGGACTCTCCGATCTGCACCAGCTGCGTGGACGAGTTGGCCGCGACCGGCATCGGGCATACTGCTATCTGCTGCTGGAAGAGGGACGGGTAGTCACAACCAAAGCGACCAGAAGACTCAAGGCGATCGAGGAATACAGTGAACTGGGTGCCGGGTTTCGAATCGCAATGCGTGACCTCGAAATCCGTGGCGCAGGAAACATCCTGGGAACCGAGCAAAGCGGAAACATTGCCGCCGTCGGTTATGAGCTTTACTGTCAGCTGCTGGAAAATGCCGTACGGTCACTTCGCCGAGAACCGCTCAGATATCAGCCACACTGCCGAATTGATCTGCCGGTTCCCTGCTTTCTGCCGGATCGATACATTCCGGACCAGAAGCTGAAGATCGAGGTCTACAGACGCCTGTCTCAGTGTCGCACTGTGCAGAGGATTGATGAGCTGCTGGCAGAACTGCGAGATCGATTTGGCCCGGTCCCCGCTGCTGCCCGAATGCTGCTGCAGCTGAGAGAACTCAGTATTCGGGCAGTCAGCTGGAAGATTGAAGTCATTCGCCTCGAGAACGGCTATGCCGTACTCCGCTATCAGGATGCGCGCATGATCGGAATTCTCTCCCATCTGCACAAGCTGCACCTGCGAGTCGTGGATCAGCACGAAGCATACTGGCCACTGGAATCGTCGGAAGACGATGGCGGCGCCGTCCTCACCGAATTGCTCGAAGTTCTGCGAATTGCGGATCCCGGTCAGGAGGCGGAGGTGGCCTGAGCTGCGGCGACCGAACGCAACCGCTCCATGAACTCGTTCAGAAACTTCTGTGAATCCGCTGCACTGATCAAAGCGCCGTCGGAACGAAGTCCAACGGTCAGTTCCCCGGCATACTCTGCAACCGTCATCGCCACCAGAGTGCCATTGCGCACTGGTGGGGCACCTCCGAGGTTCTGAACGACCACATTGCCGGTAGTCCATTTGCCGTCTGTCAGCGGGAATGAACAACGCAACCTCCGGTTGACATCGCCCACACTTGTGACCACGATCGTTCCGCTCCCGGACGAGTGTGACAAGAATGCCTGCATCCCATACGGGATCCGCCGCAATACGGAAAAGATTCGCAGAGCAATTCTCCCTTCCGAACTGCGCAGAAATGTGGATGTCTTTGCGTGGATCTTCTGCAGCAGTGATGCCGGGTCGCTTGTTTCCTCTGTCTGATGAGTGACCAGCCCGTAACTCACCATGTTGCAGGCCGGGACTCCCGTGTGCTGCGACTGCCGCATACTCAATGGTACCGCGATTCGGATCCAGCCCTGCGGTCGCAGGCGACCTCCATCACTGTTCCAGTGACGAACCTGCAGAAACGCCTGCTGCAGCAACAGGTCGTTAATGGAGACACGCTGACCAGCGGCATAATCATGCAGCAGTTGCAATTCCCGTGCTGCAATCGTCTGCAGCCAGAACGCTCTCCGGTGAGCATCAAATGGTGCCCCCTGAGTACTGCTCCGCTGCTTACTGCCAAGCAGTCTCAGGGGCCGTCGTGAGACCAGTCGCCAGATCTTTGCAGCGATCTCTCCGCGAGATCGTCGCCGCTTCGCTGCCATTGGACGGAACTGATCGCGTTGACGCAGCAGATCCGTCTGCGGTACCTCAAAATCGGGAGCCACAGCATCGCCCGACGTCGTCTTTGCCCCATATCGTGCGAGCAGTTCAGCGACCAGATGCAAAGCCGCAATCCCATCGCAGCAAGCGTGATGAACCTCCAGAATAATCCGCGATCTGGTGAGCGAATGCAGCACCCGCAGACAACATCCGCCCTGTTGTCGCAGATCACGGCGCCGCAGGTTCGGTACAAATCCGCTGACTTCCTGTTCCGAGAGCTCAATCCAGTCCACAACCCCGCCGACACCAGCAACGGGTATCCAGTGCAGGCGGCCGGA
>JALRDR010000605.1 GCA_023262145.1 Planctomycetaceae bacterium
CAGTGGATCGCTGCCTGCAAGAATGGAACGGCGACCGGCAGCAACTTCGCTTATGCCGCACCGTTCACCGAAATCATTCTGCTCGGCAATGTGGCATTTCGAGCCGGTGCGGCAATCAACTATGACCCGGCCAGCGGACGAATTACAAATCTGCCGGCGGCCGAGAAATACCTGTCTCGTGAATACCGTAAGGGCTGGGAACTTCCTCGCTGATCAACAACGGGAACACTTCAGCCCTGCAGCATGCGGGCCCGCAGATCAACCCCGGTCTCTCTGCTGATGGACTCCAGCAACTGGCAGAAGACCGGCCCCTGCAGGGAGCCTTCACTGCGAACGAGCTGACCATCGACCGTCAGTACGGGAAGCAGACCGGCGGGCGCGGACGACAGAAAGATTTCATCAGCCTGCTGCAGTTCTGCTGCCGGGATCGCTCTCCGCTGAAAAGGAATTCCCAGCTCTCCCGCATGCCGCTCAAGCAACTGCACCGAAAGACTGTTCAGGACTGCTCCGGCAGGTGCGCTGAGTTTCCCGTTTTGAACCAGCAGCACTGCCGACGTGCTGGTTTCCGTCACGTTGCCGGCCTGATCCAGCACGAGTGCTCGACTGCCCTGCTCCACGTCCGCTGCCTCGCGATCTGCCAGCCACCAGTGCAGCCGATTCCGTACCTTCATAGAAACCGGGAAACAGTCCGCGGGAATCTGTCGAGTACTCACGATGCGCAGCCGCACACCCACAGTGAACGCAGGCTGCCACAATCCGAATGGCAATGGGTAGGAGTGAATCAGTGTTGTGCAGGCATCGGAATGTCTGCCGAGATAGGTGGCGTTCGATCCGGCCGTGGAACAGATCACAACTCCCAGATCATCTCCGTCCGCCAGCAGGTCACTGTTGTGCCGGAGCACTGCATCCAGTCCTTCTTCCAGCTGCTGCCGAGACCACGGTTGTGGAAATCGGAGCTGCTGCAGGGAGTCGAGAAAACGCTGCAGATGCGCATCCTGATACAGGAATCGATGGCCGTAGGTGCGGCCGGCTTCAGTGACGGCTGCCCCGGCAACCACACCAAGGTCCCATGCCGGTACTGCTGCTTCAGCCCAGGGAATCAGTTGTCCATTGAGCCATGCTACAGGAGCTGACACAGGTCAGACTCCTGCCGCCGGGGCGGTGTTGCGCTGAGTCCACGGACGCAACAGCAGGAACAACACCACTATGGCTGTCTGGACCGCAAAGAAAACGCCGAGTGCAAACAGGCGGCCTTCCGTAAATCCATAGCTGTGCAGACCGGCACGCAGTTCATTCACGCCGAACCACGACCACGCTGTGACCAGATTGCCAACCATGCTGAGCATACTGGTACCGAAATCTCCGACCAGCTTGTCCCAGCGTGCATGCAGGATGAGCGCATTCCAGAGCACGATCAGCATGGCCCCGTTTTCCTTCGGATCCCAGCCCCAGAATCGCCCCCAGCTGTCGTCAGCCCAGAGTCCACCCAGTACTGTTCCCACAAGACTGAAGAACAGTGCGAAACAGAGCACTCCATAGGTCATGCGACCGATCTGAGCCAGACGCGGACTGGAACCCCGGAGCACCGCCAGGGCAGCCCAGGCAACCCCAAGGAACCCGGCGAAAAACGTCGCCGCATAACCCAGCGTGATGCAGACCACATGCGTCGCCAGCCAGAATGTCGTGTCG
>JALRDR010000613.1 GCA_023262145.1 Planctomycetaceae bacterium
GCCATCAGGAGAATGCGCGGCCACCAACGCATCGTGACCTCCCCACCTGGAAGTTGGAGATATGCAAGCACCCGCCCGGGGGCTTTGCAGTACGAGTCGCATGATTTTTTCGGCCGGTGTCCAGATTGTTGTACTATGTCCGAAATCTTTTTTGACCATCGTCCATTTCAAAGAAGATTGCCCACTAGGCTCCGCGGCACGCGAGTAGACGCCACGGGGGGCTGGATGCGGCTCATGATTGTCTCTGCCATAGCTGGCTTCGCTCTCGCTGCAAGTTCGCTGGCTGCGGTGCCGGCATCGGCTCTGGCTCGGGTGCCGGTTCTGGTTTCGGCATAGGGGGTGGTTCCGGACTGGGTGCAGGCTCCGGTTCCGGCATTGGCTCGGGCTTCGTGGGCTCGGTGTTCGGGAATGGAGTGGGCCCGATCGGCTTGATGGGCGTACCTGGCTCCGGTGGATCAGCAGGAGCCTCCGGAGACTGCATTTCCGGTCTGGTGAACAGGCTGGTCTCGCTTTCGAAGTCGATCCGGGTTTCACCTCGATTTCCAGCCAGATCTTCAAAGGACACGCGTACCTGCATCATACCACCGGCTGGAATCGGGAGCACAGTGCTGCCTTCAGCGAGCGGCTCAACCTGTACCAATCGTCGAGTGCCCGTCGTGCCATCAACGACTTCCATCTTCATGGATTCCGCAACGACGCCTGGATCACTGCAGGACCAGACAACACGAGCCTTGCCAGGCATTGGCTCGGTAACTTTGACGTCGACTTCGGGAACTTTGGTATCCACTTCGATCAGGAGTTCGGGCTTACTGCCCTCAATCTCGCCGATCATTGTTCCGCGTTCATCAGCCATGCGAATGGCGAAACTGTATCGTCCATCTTTCGCAGCCGTGAAAATGAATGAACCTCTGGAGGCAGGTACGCTTTGCAGTCGCGTCCATGTCTCTCCATCATCCTGCGAACCGTAGAGAACAGCGAAGCCATCCACCTCCTCATCGGGTTCAGCATCAAGTTCAAAAGGGATTTCAAAACGGGAATTACGCGTGATCAGAATTTCAGATTCATCAGCAGCTGCAGAAGTGCACTGACAGAACAGAAAAGTCAGGACTGCAGTGTTCACTGCGACCATGGCTGATTGTGGCAGGGTTTTCATGAACCGTTCCATTCGTCGGAATTCCACGAAACGTGATCCGTCCCGATCAGACTCAAGTGATACAGCTCCCGTCACGGGCGCATTTTGCCGGTGCGCATTATGAGCGCGAAGCCCTATTGTAACATTGGTATCGGTCCGGTGGGATACGATGCTCCAGCCCATTTTATCGGGTTGCGCCGGTACGAAAGCAGGCCGGACGCAGCAGAGGGACGCCGCTGTGAATGAACCGCAGTCTGTCCCTGTGCAGGCGATGGTGTCATGCAGCGGAGATAATCTGAGTGCGGGATTCCGGGCCGGAAGCGAGTATCGCCGGACGCGGCGATCTGACCGGCCATTTTTGCCGGACTGCAACTGATGCTGTTCCTGGAAACTCCGCATTTCCCGGCGGGACGGGTGGCCACAGGTGCACCATGCCTGCACTCGTGAAGAGCGACGCTGCTCGCCCCGTCCTGCAGTGCTTCAGCACAGCAGTGGATATTCCTTTGATAAGTTACCAGAGCAGGCTTGTCTGACTCGCAGAATGAATTGTCGCTTCTCACGAACGCCAGCAACCATTGTCCCGCTGATGTTT
>JALRDR010000626.1 GCA_023262145.1 Planctomycetaceae bacterium
GCGATCGGCTGCGAATAGTCTGATTGAGTCGTTCGACCACCTGCTCCGGTGTGGCTCCGGAAAACTGTTGTGCATCTGCCGCCCATGCAATCTGAGCCGTCGCGAGCTGATAGTCGAGCTGGACCAGTTTTGCTTCCGGGATCTCACTGAATAATGCTGTGAAAGGAGCACATTGCTCCGGTGCGAATAGCCCACCCACGCGCACAGAAACCACATCCATATCCCGGAAGTTCACTTCAGCAGGCGCTGGCATCGGTTCGTCGAGCGGAGGGGCAATGACCGGCTGATGGACAGGGGCAGTTGTGTCGCCAATCATCAGCCGTCCCGACTGGTCAACGGCTGTCTGCAGAACTGCCCTGACAGCGTCCTGCGGTTCCGGAATTCTCTGTGGCAATGCCGTGAACAGAGGGCTGGCGATCAGCTCGTGAAGCAGAGTTCGTATTCCGCCACCACGAGCATCAGCTCGTTCTGCAATCCGGAGCAATTCTGATCGATCGGCGAACGTCAGTGATCGGCCGATTGCAAACTCCGCCAGATGCGACGTGAAGGCCATCAGCAGTCGTTGCCTGTCGGCAGCTACGAGTTGTTTCCATTCATGAATGTCGGCAAAACTCTGTCCCGCCGGTGTGGTGCCTGTCGGCTGAACCTGCGGACCAAGGCGAAAGCTGATTCCGATCATGGGGTCGATATTCCCGCGTTCCCCGGGATCTCCTTCACCAATCGAGCGATAGCGGGTGCGATAGCCGCCAATCACATCAAAGGACTCCAGAGCGTATCCGGGAGGGTCGATACGGCGATGGCAGCTGGCACAAACAGGGTCGGACTGATGCAGCTGCAATTGCTCACGAATGGTCACAGCCCCCTGCACGTCCGGCTCAATCGCAGGAACGCTTGCCGGTGGACTTTCCGGTGGCTGCCCCAGCAGCCGATCCAGCACAAATGCACCCCGCGTGACCGGGGAGGTCGTGGTGCCGTTGGCGGTGACCTTGAGCACCGCCGCCTGGGTAGCAAATCCACCGCGGGGACATTCTGGCGGGCGAGGCACACGCCGCAACTCTGTTCCCTGCACGTCAGGAACCTGATAATGAGCCGCCAGTTTCTGATTGATGATCAGTTCATCAGAGTGGATGAAGAATGAGACATCACGATCCTGAGCAAGCAGATCATGAAACCATGCGCGGGACTCTGCGAGCATACAGTCCTGCAGATACGGACTGAATTCCGGGTAAAGTCTGCGATCGGGGTCCGTCGACGCAATCAGATCCAGCTTCAGCCATTGTCCGGTGAAGTCATGAACAAATCGGCGGGCTCTGGGGTCTGCCAGCAGGCGTTCGGTCTCGGAATGCAGAACCTCAGGGTTTTGCAGAGATCCGTCCGCAGCGGCCTGCAAGAGTTGTTCATCAGGCTGAGACCGCCAGAGCAGATACGCCAGGCGCGACGCAGTCGTATACAGCGGTGGACTGTCTGCCGGTGTGACATGAAACAGAAAATCGGGTGCGACAAGGGCGGCACGAACAGCCGCTCGCATTGCCAGTTCAAAGGAATCGCCGACGGCGGTGCGAGCAGCCACGATCTTCAGATAATCCTGCAGCTGACCATCGTGCAGGGGGCGGCGAAAAAGTTTTGGCAGCAGATCAGTCAGCAGACGCTCCGCATCCTGCTGTGGCTGTTCCGACATCACTGTCCACAGCCCGGGCTCCGGATCCGGGCGATTCATCCCTGCTCCCAGTTGTCGCGGTCTGCGGCGTGATGGAAGATGCAATCCCGGATGATCCTGCTGAGAAACCTCCTGCAAAGGCATCTCGCCCAGAATTCGCTGGTGACTCAACGGAGGCCATGATTCATGGAAAGGACCTTCGATATCCAGCCAGTCCACAACAACACCAGGGCCGGTGAATTCCATGGCACGCCGCTTACGAAAGTAATTCGCAGTGGGAGCCAGTGATGCCGTGTTGAAGCCAATCAGTTCATTGTGATTCAGCCAGACTGTGAGCTCGTGCTCCTGTGGCTGTTCCGCCGGCGCATCAAAGTACCCAATGACAGTGCTGGGATGCTGTCCGCCACGACCATCGCCGGTAAGTCGCACAACTGACAGCCGGGCCGCTTCTGTGCCGCGACCGGGAAGCATCACACCCTGATCCCACTGAAAACTCCACAGGGAAGTGCGGACCCGATAGCGTCCGGGATAAATGGTCACATGCTCAATGAAATAAGGGCTGACTGATTCATCTTCGTGGCGAAACAGCCCGACAC